>SHZL01000009.1 GCA_009692275.1 Lysobacterales bacterium
TGATTTTTGCGCCCGCCTGATGCAGGGCCAGCACCTGCGCCAGGTATTCATCGAAAAACACCTGCATGTCGCCCAGCTCGTCGTCCGGCAGGGCATTCGCAACGGCCGCTGATTCGCCTTCCTCATCCAGGGCATTGGCCGAACGCCACGGCTGGTTAGTTGACAGCCACGACAGCCGAATCATTGGCGCCATGTAGGCCATCTCGGGGCGCCGGGATTTTCGCTGGATGACTGCGTCAGTCAAAAGCAGATTCTTGCGGATGATCAGGGTAGGCACGTTCCATACGCCTTGCTCTGCGGTCAGCAGGGCGATTTGCCTGAGTTTTCCGGCATCGAAGACCTGGTCCTTGGGCAATTCGCCGGCATTGACCTGGCGCGCAATTTCGAGCATTTCCGGCGGGCGAAACCCTCGCCCCAGGTTGACGCCTTCGACCGTCACGGTCTTCATGAAGCCGGTCAGGTGCTCAATGGAGGACATGCCGGAACGAAGCGCATGCTCCATCGAAACGGCCAAGGGTACATGCCCGATGAAGGGCACGCCCGCTTCATGTGCCACCGCGGCAATGGCATCAAAAGTCTCCGGCGACAGGTTGTTGTAGATTTTGATGTAGTCGTATCCGTCCGCGATCTGTTGCTTGACCACGCTTACGGCCGCCTCGGGCGTGGCGACTTCTTCCGAGCCATCCCACATACGCGGTGGAGCATCAAGGATTCTGCCGGTGGTGGTCATGTCCGGGCCAAGCAGTTCGCCGCGCCGGATACGTTCGCGCATGGCCAGGGTGATCGCCTCACCCCACAAATTGCGCACGGTAGTGATGCCATAGGCGACGTAGATGGGGGGTTCAAGATCGTCCTGGATATGCACGTGCATGTCGGCAAGCCCGGGCGCGAGATGGAGCCCCCTGCCATCGATCACCCTGGTATCCGCTGACAGTTCCACAGCATCGCTGGGAGCAAGCGCAATGATTTGGCTGCCCTTGACCACAACCGTCTGGGCAGGAAGTATTCCCCCGCTATCGACGGCAACCACGTCCACGCCGACAAACGCGTAGTCGCCTGCAAGCGACTCCCTGTACGGGTCGCCCTCGCAGCTTTCCAGGGCGATTCCAATGAACAAGGCAAGCACCACGTGCTTCAGGTGAAGTTCCATCCTGAATATCTCCTCATCTTCAACGTTCAAACTTGCAGTTTCAGTTCGTACCCGAGAATAACCCGGCGTGAGGGCAATAACATTGCATTACGACATGTCTCTTCCGATTCAATTATTCATTCGTCGTATTTCAATGTTTCCGCCGGGAAAGCTGACTTAGAATCGATCTCGTATAAAACGTGGGCTACTGAGCGCTTTGCATGAACCCCATGCGTGTCTGGCAAGACCGCAAGCGCAGGAAAGCTTTTGGAGATTTGTCGCATGACAAAGTACGCAATAGATGAAAATGCAGAGGTTCGAGCCAGCATGTTGACGGGTGTCTGGTGTGCCGCGATCATCAGTTGTCTGACCCTGGCCGCGTGCACACCAACGGCGCCACCGCCGGCTGAAGGCGACACGGCATTCACTGGCATAAACGTGGTTGATGTGAACGCCGGCGCCATTGTCCCCGATCAAACCGTCGTTATCGCTGACGGCCGCATTGTTCAAATTGCTCCAGCAAACGCAATCTCGCTCGCGCCGGACGTGTCTATTGTCGACGGTGCGGGCAAGTACCTTGCCCCGGGGCTGATGGACATGCATGCGCATGTCTTCACTGAAAGCTCTCTCATTCCTTATTTGGCCAATGGCATCACTACGGTGCGTAACATGTGGGGTAGTGTCGAGACCCTGGCAATGCGCGAAGCCGTGGCAGCAGGCCGCCTGCCCGGGCCACGTATTTACACCGCGGGTGGTTTGCTCGACGGCGCTCCGAAAATCTGGGCAGGCTCAACCGAAGTGACGGACCCGGCCAGCGTCGATGCCATCGTCGCCCAGCAGGCTGCAGATGGTTATGACTTCGTCAAGATTTATTCACGCCTGTCGCCCGCCGTGTTCGACGCCATCATCGCAGCAGGCAAGAAACATGGCATCGAAGTCTCCGGCCACGTGCCGCAGGACGTTCCATTCCTGCATGCGATCGGGTCCGGCATGCGTACGTCCGAGCATTTCCTTGGCGCCCTGTGGGCTGTGCTCAGCGACCCGAGTTTGTCCAATCCCGACTTGTCTGCTTTCGATGATCGTTCCAAAGAATTCATCCTGGCGCTGGGGCGAGGTGAAGTCGATGCCGGGTCGCTGGTCGATCCGGAGCGGGTCGCTGCCCTGGGCAGTGCGCTTGCCAAGCAGGAGTTCTGGTTGGTGCCAACCCAGGACGTCATGAAGAGCTTTACCCACACAAAAAGGCAACCCCATCCCGAAACCGTTCGGTTCATGAGCCCGGTTGACCGGCAATTGATGAAAATGTTGGAAGACCCGTCCTTCCAGATGATGCCGGAGGAAAACCTGAATGGTGAGGACGTGTTGTTCCAGGTCAGGAGCGAACTTCTTTTCGATCTGTACCAGGCCGGCGCCAGGATACTGGTTGGCACCGACGATTCCCTTCAGTCAGGCTTCGTGGTGGTTGACGAGATGGAAGCGCTGGCTGACGTTGGGCTGGCAAAAGCCGATGTACTGCGGGCGGCAACTTCCGAACCGGCAAACTACCTCAGAAAAAGCGGCGAGCTCGGCGTGATTGCCGTGGGTGCTGCGGCCGATCTCATCCTGATCGAAGGCAATCCGCTGGAGAATCTCGAGGCGCTGCGGCTACCGACTGGCGTCATGCGTGCCGGTGTTTGGTATACCCGGCAGCAACTCGACGAGATGCTCGAGGTGATTGCCGCGCAAAGCGATGCAATCGAAGCCGAGTTTGCGGACGCACCCGCGTTTCCGGCGGATGCTGGCGTGTCATCTGATTTTCTTGGGGGCGAAGATGGTGCGGTTCGCATTGCCACAAGCCAAGCCGAGGGTGTCACGACGGTGACCGCGGCCATCCGCAATCAAGGCGAGTGGAATACCACCGCCGTGACCGCCGCATTGGGTTCCGTAAGCGTCGCACAGGAAGGGCAAGCTGACATGCAGACGGTGAAGTCGGATGGAGGTTGGCAGCTCAAGATCGGTAACGACTTGCTTGGCACGCCGTCGCCCGGCGATATCGCGACTGTCCTCACCGGCACGCCGGCTGACATCCTTATTCTTAACGCTGTGGCCGGGCAACTCGGGGTGGGCGAAACCCTGGATCTCGTAATGTGGCGTTGTGGCGCCGGGCTGGATTGCACCGGCGCAGAGGCCGAGGCGATGACCGTCACCGGGCTAGGGCCACAGATCATCAACGGGCACCGCATCTTCGAATCGGCCAACGCATTTCGCATTCGGGAACCCGGTGGCAGCGCTGCGGGCTCGATTGATTTTTGGTATGCCCCACCGGCGCTGTACAGCGGCGGTCCAGTCCGCATCGAATTTGATGGCGTGAACAATTGGCGGCGTGTCCGTTGATGTTTTTTCTGCAGGGTGGATAAAACATGAATGACACGGCCCAGATTCTCGATGGTCACCGCATTTCCGGGGGAGGCTCGGCGCGCGTGCACATCGACGGCAAGCCCTTCCTCAATTTCGGTGGTTGCAATTACCTGGCCCTGACCGATCGGCCGGAGTTGCGTGCTGCCGCGCGTGACGCCCTGGAGAAGGGTTACCTGTTTTCCCGTTACCTGCACCCCGCTTACGGGGGCATGGACGAGCCTTTCGATAAGGTCGAAGCTGAAGCTGCGCGGTTTTTTGGCACGGAAAGCGCCATCTACCTGCCTTCCGGCTATCACATCGGCTTTGCCGCACTCGCCGCGCTCCGGCCGGAATTCGACGCACTTGTGCTTGACCAGCAGGCGCACTGGTGCCTGGAACATGCGGCCATCCTGAGCGGCCTGCCCTTGCACCGTTTCGACCATTGCGACGCGGTATCACTGGAGCGGGTGCTCGGCGGCTTGCCGCCGGGTCAGCGTCCATTGATTGCGACCGATGGTGCATTTGCAACCAGCGGGCGTCTGCCGCCGCTGGACGAGTACGTGGAACTGGCGAAACAGTTCAATGGCCAGGTGGTGGTGGACGAATCCCACGCGACCGGTGTGGTCGGCGCAACCGGCCGTGGCGCCGCACAGCACTTCAAGCTGGGAGAACGCATCCATGTCGGCAGCACCCTGAGCAAGGGGCTGTGCGCCCAGGGGGCGACGTTTGCCGGCAACGCGGAAATGATTAAAAGAGCCCGGCAGACCCAGGCCATCCGCGGTTCCTCCCCGGGATCGCCAATCTCGGCTGAAGTGGCGACAGCCGCCATGAAGCTGGTTCGCGAACACCCGGAACTCTGTGCCCGGGTGCGGCAGAACGCGCGCTACCTGCGGTCACGTTTGCAGGCGCTGGGTCTGGACATTACCGAAACTCCCGCCGCCATCGTGTCCTTCACCCGTGGCAGCTTTGCAGACCTGCGGGCGCTGCAGAGCAAGCTATTCGACGCGGGCATGTATGTACTGCACTCCAACTACATCGCGGCGGGACCCTCCGGTACGATCCGCATGACCGTGTTCGCGGACCACAGCCAGGAAGATCTCGACCTGGCCATTCTGCATATTGGCAGCTGGACTGCAGCCCGGGCGAACGAGCAGCGTCTGACCAGATCGGCGTGAGCGGGCAACACGAACTGAGTTTCGAGCACTTATGCCAGCAGGTTGTGGGCGCAGATGCGCCTATCAACACCCCGTTCGGCCAGCGTCTGATGGTGTATGCCGACTACACCGCCTCCGGCCGTTGCCTGACGCTGGTCGAGCGCTACCTGCAAAACCTGCAGCGCATCTACGTCAACTCGCACACCGAGGACGATATCAGTGGGCGCTCGATGACGCATTTGCTGGAGGAGGCTGAAAACTCAATCAAACGATCGGTTAATGCAGGGCCAACCGGCCGCATCGTACCGGTGGGCAGTGGCGCCACGGGCGCCATCGATAAGTTTCAACAGATCATTGGCATCATGCTGCCCCCGGCTACACGGCAAAACCTGGATGGCTTACTGCAGCGCGCCTTCGGTAAAACCGGAAGGCAGGAATTCAAACAACAGCTTGATCAACACCAGCCCGTGGTGTTCGTCGGGCCCTATGAACATCACTCCAACGAAGTGTCCTGGCGCCAGGGGCTGACCACGGTTGTGGCGGTACCTCTGGACAGCGAGGGCGGCATCGATCTGGCAGCTCTCGAAGCCCTGCTGATGGTCCCGGCCTACCAGGGCCGCATGCGTATTGGTTCCTTTTCAGCCGCCTCCAACGTCACTGGAATGCGCTCGCCGGTGCACGAGATTGCGGCCCTGTTGCACCGCCACGATGCCATTGCCTGTTTCGATTTCGCCACCAGCGCGCCCTATGTCGAGATCGACATGAACCCACCGGCAAATCAATACCCGGGCGACGCCTCGCTGGACGCAATATTCATTTCACCGCACAAGTTTCTGGGCGGGCCCGGTTCCAGCGGCATCCTGGTATTCAACAAACGGCTTTACCACGAAGAATTGCCGCCATCGGTAAGCGCCGGTGGCACAGTGGACTACGTAGGCCCGACCAGCCAGGATTTCATTCGTGATATTGAGGAACGCGAAAAGGCCGGCACCCCTGGCGTTCTGCAAATCCTGAAAGCGGCTCTGGTATTTGAAATGAAGGACCGCATTGGGGTCGCGGCCATCGAACACCGTGAACACGAACTACTGCAGCGCGTTTTCGCACGCTGGCAGAACCACCCCGCCATCGAGATTCTCGGCAACCCAGACCCCCGGCGGCGCATTGCCATCATCTCGTTTAATCTGCGCGATGCCGATGGCCGATACCTGCACCCCAAATTTGTAACCACCCTATTAAACGACCTGTTCGGCATCCAGTCGCGGGCCGGTTGTTCCTGCGCGGGACCTTATGGGCACCGTCTGCTGGGCATTGATGAAGAAAGATCCGAGCACTACCGCAAGTGGATTCGACAAGGCTATTCGGGAATCAAGCCCGGTTGGTGCAGGATCAGCCTGCACTACGTGATGGATGATATCGAGGTGGATTACATTGCGAACGCAATCGAGTTTGTTGCCGAACACGGCCGATGCTTTTTACCACTGTACGATTTCGATCTCGCCACCGGCGCCTGGTGCCATAAAAACGACTGCGTCTGCCTGGAGGCCTTTTCACTGGATGCCGCGCTGGAATGCTGCGGGCCAAAGCCAACCGCACTCAGCGCGGAGGAACGCGCACGCCGCTATGCCGGGTATCTGGAAGAAGCCCGGCGCCTCGCTACGGACTTAGCCAGCCACGGAAACAGTGCTGAAGTTTTGCTGGACAAGGGACTGGAATCGCTGCGGGTTTTCCCAGTCCCGCAGGCCAGCCTGGTGCGCAGTTAAAACGGGATAACAATCCAGGTGCGGAGTTCAGGCCTGGCGAGCATCGATTTCACAGAACAACTACCTACGACATGAAAATATCTACACTACGATCAAATCAATATCTGGAGACTTCCATGGACTCATTGTCTGTCCCAATGGTGCGTGCTGTTCTGTGCTTAAGTTTCGGCTTATTTCACCTTGTTATGACGCAAAGCGTTCTCGCGCAGACACTGGCCATAGTCGGCGGAACGGTCATTGACGGAACAGGAGCAACACCAATCGCCACTGGCATTGTTCTGATAGACAACGGCCGAATTAGTGCCGTGGGTCGAGCCGATGAGATTGCAGTTCCTGATGATGTGTTGCGTGTTGATGCCAAGGGCAAGTATGTGATCCCGGGTTTGATGGACGCCAATGTCCACCTGGGGCTGTCTCACAATCTCAGTCTGGAGTTGCTCGTGCGCTACGAAAATCAATTTGACGAAATCATTCTCGAGGCAGCGCAAATGGCTCTGAAAGAAGGAGTGACCACCGTATTCGATACCTGGGGCCCCTTGCCGCAATTGCAATCGGTGCGAGACGACATTAACGCTGGTCGTAGTGTCGGCAGCCGCATATTCCTGGCGGGAAACATAATCGGATTAGATGGGATTTTTGCGGGCGGATGGCTCCAACCAGGTGCCGAACAACAGGTCAGCGCCGCGTTCCGCGATCGCATGAATCAGCGCTACGAGCAGGAAGTTGGCACGGAATTGCTGGCGATGCGGCCAGACGAAATCCAGTCGGCAATTGCCGCCTATATTGGCAAAGGTGTCGCCTTCCTGAAGTACAGTGGCGATACTCAAAGGCTCGTCGGTTCCAGCATGATCAGCACCCTCTATTTCTCACCGCGTCAGCAGGCGGCGATCGTTGAAGCAGGACATCACGCCGGATTGCCGGTTCAGGCGCATATTGCCTCCGAAGAGGCCATTCAAGTGGCGATCGACGTCGGGCTGGATATTGTTACCCATGGCGATCTTGCGGTTCCGCCCAAGACTTACTCGAGAGCAACCATACAGCGTCTTGCAGACAGCGGCACTGCGGTTTCGGTACTACCCTTCACGGAACGACGCCTCGAAGCATTCGAGGAATTTGCAGAGGCGAATTCACAACAGATCGTCTGGATTCCCCTTTACCGGGCCATGCGTGAAAACCGGCGGGCCATGATTGAGCTTGGGGTAAAAATCTTGTTGTCGACGGATGCCCATTTACGAAACGCCCAATTGCCGGATCTTATTCCGATTCCCTGGGAGATCGATGCAGTCGACCCGGATCGGGCCATCGGAGAAGCCCATTTCAATGCTTTGGTGGCATTAGAGGAAGATGGGATGGACTTGATGGAAGTGCTGAAGTCGGCAACCAGTAACATTTCTGAAGCGTATCGAGTCGATGATGAACTCGGCACTTTGGAATCGGGGAAAGTCGCCGATCTGCTGATTCTGGATCGAAATCCGCTGCAGAGTGCGCGGAATTACCGGAGCATTCACATGGTGATCAAGGATGGCAGGATAATAGATCGAACTGAGTTGCCCGTTTCAGCAATTATCAACCCGGCAAACTAAGCAAATTGCCGCCGGAGCTTGCGGATGCTGCGGTGCACTGTCTTGCTGTTGCGCAATTTCAACCTCTGCAACCTTAAACTGTGGCAGCAGCCGCCACTTTTTTACTTATAAAGGCACCTGGCAGATACTCCCGCAGCACTTCCTCGAAGGTTGGGTTCAAGCCAGGCAAGCCTCGATAAAAATGGCCTGGCGTCGCATATAGCAATCGCGGATCAACTCATCGGATTGAGCGGGCGACATGAACTGTGCCGAAAAGCCCGGGTGGATCGGATCAATCACCGCACTGGCGACCGCCGTCACATGGCGAATAAGATCCCGGGGGTTTTCGCAGCCGATGGAAATGCGGATGGTGTTGGCGTAAATATGGCAATCATCCTGTGCCTGGGCATCAAGCTCTGAATGGGTGGTGAGGCCAGGACAGCTGACGGTTGAATTGGTTTGACCCAGGCTGATCTGGTGCGAGAAAACCGGTTCGAGGTTGTCGAAAAACTGCCGGAAGCAATCGGCACTGATGTTTAGGACATCGAAGGTGAACAGCGGGGCCGGCAATTCCAGGGCCAGGTGTTTGCGGCGAAGCGCCGCATTGGGGTGATCGGGCAAGGCGTTACAGTTGACCCGGATATCCGGATGGCTGGCCAGGAAAAGGGCCAGGATTTCGGTATTTATGCATTTATGCAGCATGCGAAGGTTCAGCGTACGCATGCCTTGCAGTATTTCAAAAGCTGCATCGGCGGACAGGAATGCACCCTTGATGTAATACACATTCCAGAACATCGAGTTCTGCCAGCCGTCTTGCCCCTTGGGGATGAACATGTCGGCATTGCGCGCGATGGTGCAGCCACCGATGACCGAGCCCGTGCCGGACAGATCCTTGGTATAGCTGTGCACGACGAAGTCCGGCCGCTGGGCCGGGTCCAGGCATTGCAAGGGCTGCTGGAGAAAGGGTGTACCCACGGTTGCATCCAGGATCACACGCAAGCCAGCCGCATGAGCGGCTGCGCACAAGGCCGGAACATCCAGGACATATCCATGCGGATTGCAGGGTGATTCCAGGTAGAGATAGGCCTGGCGGCCGTCGCTGAAGCGGTCAGCATACTGCGCCTGGATGCGCTGCCAACACGCTGTGAAATCCTCCGCCAGGTACCCATCGAAATGCTCAACCGCAATATCGAGGTTGGATGGCTTGGCGAACCAATCGTGCAGCAACTGATGCGCGCCGCCGTAAATGTTACGGCTGGCAATCAACACATCGCGGTGGCCGAGAAGATGCGACAAGGTGGCGTCGATGGCCGCCATGCCGCTGTTGAAGTTCCACGCCATGTATTCACCTGCCAGTGCGCCACATTCAATATCGACAATGTGATTGGCCAGTGCAATGGAGGTCGGGTTCAGCAAGCGCGAGTACACCGGCAACATGAATTCGCGGCCTTCGAAGGCGTCGGCAATCCAATCCGCGCAGGCAAAGGTGTAGGTGGCAGTTCGGGCAATGACTGGCGTGGCCGAAAACAGTGCCGTGATGTTGTCGATTATCGGATAGGCGCCGTGAGCTGCGCGCGTACCGCTCGACAACCCAAGGTTCTGATGCGCCCGGCGGAAGTCATGTTGAAAGGTATCCAGAATCTTGGCGATTTGAAATGAGACAAATTTCCTGGCATTGAACAGAGTGACCTTGTCTTCGTGCCGCAATTCGCGCATTTCGTGCTGGGCGATAGTCCACAACTGGTCCACGCTACCCTGGCAGCGGAACAGATTGCCCGTCAACTCGGCCAGTTGCCCGCCAAATTCGCTGTCCGCCTGAATGTTGAAGTGCTCAAGCTGCTCGGCCACCAGCTGCTCAATGCTATCTGCCTGGCTGGTGTTGCGTACCGGCGACAAAGCACGCGCACTGGTGAGCAGTGTGGAGTCGTTCCTGGGAGAGCTAGTCATGATAGATAATGCTCAATGTGTGAATTTGTATGGATTAAATGTTGTGTTTTGATTTAATATCCTAATATCATGCTGGCGTATTTTATTTATGCCGAATAATATTTGTTTACATCTTTATCCATGACCATCGACCGAACAGACTTCGAAATTATTCGTGAATTGCGCAGAAATGCGCGGATTTCCAATAAAGACCTGGCGGAAAAGGTGGGGCTGGCAGCATCGTCTTGCCTGGTCCGCTTGCGCCGTTTACATCGTGAGGGAGTGATACGGGGCTACCACGCCGAAGTTGACCCGGCGCCGCTCGGCATTCAGCTACAGGCGCTGACCTCGGTGCGGCTCAACCGTCATGCGCGCCCGCAGGTCGAATCCTTCCTGGAGCATATCCTCAAACGCAGGGAAGTGATCCGCGTATATCACCTAAGTGGCCGTGACGATTTCTTGGTGCAGATTTGCGTCGCCAGTGCACAACATTTACGGGAGTTTGTGCTCGAAGCATTTACCGAGCGCGCAGAAGTCGATCACGTGGAAACGTCATTGATCTATGAATCCTGGGACAGTTGGGATTTGCCCGAATTTTCGGGCGAGGGCAGCCAGGACTAGTTTTCGCGATGTCTGGGGCCTTGTGTCGTAACGGTGCCGCCCGAAACAACCCATGGCAATTCGGGGTTTCCCGCGTTCGCAAATAAATGGCAATCTGAAATCTCGGTAATCTTTAAAAACGTCATTTCCACGGGTTGAACACTTCCAATTCAAACTGATCGAAATCTTTCACGTTTCGGGTTACCAGCACAAGGCCATGATTGATGGCAACGGCGGCAATTTGAGCGTCTGCGGCGGCGGGAGTATGGCCTTTGCGGTCGCCGTCCCCCATCAGGCGTCCCCACGTTCGTGCAGCGGCCTCATCGAATGGAAGAATACGATTCTCAAACTGCCGACAAAGATCTTCTTCAATCCACTTTTCAAAGCGCTCCCGTCGGGCTCTTTCTTTTACCTTCCGCGCTCCGCGAACCAGCTCGCCAATGGTTTGTGCGGAAAGGAACAGTTCGGCCGGAATCTGCTGCTCCAGCCAAGCCAAAACCCGCGGTTCGGGCTTTATTTTAATCGTCTCGCTAACGATGTTTGTGTCGAGCAGGAAGGGCATCAGCCAAGATCAGCTGGTCGGCCCGTTGCCGGGTCCCGATCGCTTGAGATATCAGCACCTACGAGAGGTGATCTTCGAAAAAACGCCACTAGTTCCGGTCCGGTTTTTGCCCTGGACCGGGATACGATAGGCAGGAGTGAATCCCGAATGCGCTTGGCATCATTGCCACCACCACGGAGAACTCCTGCGATCGCCTTAACCAGCACCGCATCGCCGGAAGGGATGGTTACCTCAACGCGCTTTGAACCTCTGGCGGCGACTCTGATGCGGTGACGAGCCACTCTGGATTTGGCGCGACTTGTTTGTTTTGTCTGTTCTGTCATTCGATATTAATCCGGTAACGTTTCCGGACATTATGGAAACCCAGTTACGGGGTGTCAAGCCCAAATCAACCATCTCCAAACCAACAATCCGATCCAACGGCAACCAAGCACAATTTCCGAGTCGCTGCGCCTAAGTGTTGCGACCCAAGGACCGCCGCACTTAGCGCGCAGGAACACGTGGCGGGGACGAATTCTCAGGCCCGGTTCAAAAGTGCCTTGATACATCCATGCGCGAATGCAGGATGCGCACGATTCGCAAGCCATCCGCATCGCGTGTATAAAAAAAAGTTGTCACGATAGCGGCGGGCTTGTTCAACGCCAAACCGTTGAATTGTAAACTCCGCAATCTCGCGCAGATCAACAGCTGCTCTTTGGGATAATCGGTAGTCAGCCATTGTCGCCCGGGTGGCGAGCCTCAGCGGCGGCCCAGATTTCATCTACGGTCTGGCTACTTACACCGCTTGCCAGTCCTTCTTCGATTGCAACCTTCAAGGCCCGAAACTTATCCTGGTCCCGACGAATCAGATCGCGAAAATACTCGCTGTCATTCGTGTAGTCACCGTTGGCTATTTGTGACTTGATCCACTCATTCTGCTGGTCGGTTAATGTGATGGTTTTTCGCACCGTTGCCATTGCGGTCTCCATGAGTTGCATTGATAGTCATACTATTGGTGTAATATAGCGCGGTTTGGCATCTGAGGCGAGGTGGGAAATCCCTACGCGCCGTTTAGTCAAAGGCATTGGCTTGGTGGCTTTGATGCGGTTGTGGATTGGACCTGCTGAAATGAGCCGACCCAGACTGGGTAAAGCGGGCGAAGCCGATTTGGACGCGTTCTCAGCGCATTTCGCGCTGCAGCTTTTCCAGCGCTTCGCGCCCGGGATTGAGCTCTTCGAAGGTAAATGCGTTGAGCGGCTTTGCGGCAGTGCCATAAATGGCGTGCATTTCCGGCCAGTCTTCATCAATAAACAGCAGGCCGGTGGGGATTTCACCGAGGTCGCGGTGTTTTTCCAGGTAACCCAGCGCTGAGCTGCGCTTGGTGGGGTCGAAATCGCTATCGGCTTTTTTCAGCACGATGCTGCTGCCGTCGTGCAGCTTGACGCTGATCACTTCGCCCTCGGCATACTGCGCAGTGATCTCGCCCGCCGCCGGCACAAAGTCAGCGGCGGTGGCCTGGTGCTTGTGCAGGCGGGTATAGGCATAGCTCTTGGTAGAGCCTTCGTGGTCGTTGAAGGTGACACAGGGTGAAATGACATCCAGCAGGGCGCAACCGGGATGGGCAATCCCGGCCTTGATCAGCTCAACCAATTGTTCGCGGTCACCGGAAAAACTGCGTGCGACAAAACTGGCGCCCATGGCGATGGCCGTGGCCACCGGGTTGATGCTCTGCATCAGGTTGGGGGCGCCTTTCTTGGCCGTGCTGCCGGGGTCGGCTGAGGCGGAGAACTGCCCCTTGGTCAGGCCATAGACACCGTTGTTCTCGATCAGGTAGAGCATGTTCAGGTTGCGCCGGATGGCATGACCAAACTGGCCAAAACCAATGGACAGCGAATCACCATCGCCCGATACCCCGATGCAAATCAGGTCACGGTTGCCGGCGTGTGCGCCGGTAGCCACCGAGGGCATGCGGCCATGCACCGAATTAAAACCATGTGCGCCCTTGACAAAATAGGCCGGGGTCTTGGATGAGCAGCCAATGCCGGACAGCTTGATAAGTTTTTCCGGGGCAATCGACAGCTCCCACAATGCCTGCACCAGTGCTGCAGTGATGGAATCGTGTCCGCAACCGGCGCACAAGGTCGACATGCTGCCTTCGTAGTCACGCTGCAACAGACCCAGCACGTTGCGCTTCTGGCCGGGCAGATCGATTTTTGGTTTGGCAATGTAGGTCATGCGGCAGCCTCGGCAGCCAGGTGTTGGGAAACGCCGTTCACCACGCAATCGCTGGTAATTGGCATGCCGTTGAAGTGCAGGATGGAAACCAGCTTGTCCGCCGGGTTGTTGGTTTCCAGCTTCAACAGGGACTTCATTTGCCCGTCGCGGTTCTGCTCCACTACAAACACCGTGTCGTGATCGTGCAGGAAATCCAGCACTTCGGTGCCAAAGGGGAAACCGCGGATGCGCAGGTAATTGGTATGGATGCCCTGTTGTGCCAACTGGTCGCGCGCTTCCACTACCGCGCCATCGGAACTTCCATACGCCAGGATACCCAGCCGGGTCTTCTTTTTCGCCCGCGTCATGACGGCGGGTGGCACCATTTTTCTGGCCGTTTCCCACTTGATCAGCAGGCGCTGCATGACATCCTCGTATTCTTTCGAGTCCTCGGTGTAGCCGCCCTGGCGGTTGTGGCCCGAGCCGCGCACGAAATACGCGCCCCTTGAGTCTTCACCGGGCAAGGTGCGGTAGGTGATGCCATCGCCATCGGTATCGGTATAGCGCACGAACCGCTCCATTTTGTCCAGGTCCGCCGGGCCCAGCACTTTACCCCGGTCCGGCCGGTAACTGTCGTCCCACTCAAGCTGTGGAACCATCCAGTCGTTCATGCCGATGTCGAGGTCGGACATCAGGAAAATCGGAGTCTGCAGGCGGTCAGCGAGATCGAATGCCTTGACCGTAAGTTCGAAGCACTCACCCGGATTGGCGGGAAACAGCATGGGATGGCGCGTGTCACCATGCGAGGCGTAAGCGCACAACATCAGGTCGCACTGCTGGGTGCGGGTTGGCATGCCGGTGGACGGGCCAACCCGTTGCACATCGATGAACACCGAGGGGATCTCGGCATAGTAAGCAAACCCGATGAATTCGCTCATCAGGGATATGCCCGGCCCGGACGTGGGGGTGAAGGCGCGGGCGCCGACCCAGTTGGCGCCCAGCACCATGCCGGCGGCGGCGAGTTCATCCTCGGCCTGCACGATGCAGTAGCGCTTCTCGCCGGTGTCCGGATCGGTGCGGAACATTTCGCAGTAGTGCGTGAACGCATCCATGACGGAGGTGGAGGGCGTGATGGGGTACCAGGCGCCTACGGTCGCGCCGGCATAGACACAACCCAGACCCGTAGCCGCGTTGCCGTCAATCAGGATCTGGCCGGCATTATCGCCCATCTTTTCTGCGTGCACCGGCAGGGGGCAGGCAAAATTCGCTTTGGCATAATCGTAGCCCATGCGGATGGCCTGCAGGTTTCCTTCCACCAGCTTGGGCTTGGCGACGAACGTCTCTTCCAGCAGGGCGTGCACGATGTCGAGATCGATATCCAGCAACGCCGCCAGCACACCCACATAGGCGACGTTTTTCATCAGGATGCGCATACGCGCCACGCTGAAGTTTTCGTTACACAATTTCGACAGTGGCACACCGAGGATGGTGATGTCATTGCGCGTCATGGAACGCTCGCGCGGCCAGGTTGAATCGTAGACCAGGAAGCCGCCCGGGCTGACATTGTTCATGTCCTGCTGGTAGGTCTGCGCATTCATCGCCACCATGATGTCCACGCGACCGGAACGCGCCATGTAGCCGTTGCGGCTGGCGCGTATCTCGTACCACGTGGGCAATCCCTGGATGTTCGAGGGAAACATGTTCTTGCCGGTGACCGGTATACCCATGCGGAACAGAGCCTGCATCAGCAGGCCGTTGGCACTGGCCGAGCCCGTTCCGTTCACCGTCGCGATTTTCAGGACAAAGTCATTTATCCGGCTTTGCGTTGCTGGCATGGGCTCTTACCATTGTGGCTGCCGCTGGCGTAGTCAGCGGCCTGGGGAAATTGAAGGAAGGACTTCTGCATGTCCCAGGCCGCCGTGGGGCAGCGCTCGGCGCACAGGCCGCAGTGAATACAGAAATTTTCATCCTTGACCATGACGCGTCCGGTCTGTTTCAACGCGTCGGAAACAAACAAGGGCTGCCCGGCTTCGAGTACCGGGGCTTTCAAGCGCTGCAGCAGGTCTTCCCGCTCGCCGTTTTCCGTGATGGTCAGACACTGGGTCGGGCAGATATCCAGGCAGGCATCGCACTCAATGCACAGGGAATCGAAAAATACCGTCTGGATGTCGCAATTCAGGCAGCGCTCTACTTCCTTCGCGGTCTGTTCCGCATCGAAACCCAGCTCGACTTCGCGGCCCAGTTCCTCGAAGCGGCTCTGCAGCGATACGTGCATCATCTTGCGGCGCGCGGCCGGGTCGAAATCGTTGGAATAACTCCACTCGTGCATACCCATTTTGCGGCTGCCGAGGTTGAGCGTGGGCGGCAGGCGCTCGTGCAGCGACTCATCCTGGCAATAGCGGTGTATGGAAATGGCTGCCTGGTGCCCCTGCTCCACCGCCCAGATGATGTTCTTGGGGCCAAAAGCGGAATCGCCGCCGAAAAACACGCCCTTGCGGGTTGACTCGAAAGTGACTTTGTCGACCGTTGGTTCTTCCCACTTATTCAGCTCGATGCCAAGATCGCGCTCGATCCAGGGAAAGGCATTTTCCTGGCCGATGGCCAATATCACATCATCGCAGGGTATGAACACCTCGCCGGTGATCTTCTCGGCGGTAATGCCGCCGTTTTCGATCACGTATTCCATCATCTCGAACGTCATGCCCTTGAGCTTGCCGTTTTCGATCACGAATTCCCTGGGCGAGTGGTTGACGATGATTTCGATGTTTTCTTCCTCGGCGTCTTCCAGCTCCCAGGCAGAGGCCTTGAAGAACTCGCGCGGCTTGCGCGCCATCACCTTGACGCTCCTGGCGCCAAGGCGCAGTGAAGTGCGGCAACAATCCATGGCGGTATTGCCTACGCCGATGATCAGGACTTTTTCGCCAATGGATTCGATGTGCCCAAAGGCGACCGATTCGAGCCAGTCGATGCCGATGTAAATGTTTTCGGTGTCATAGCGGCCAGGTAGCTTGAGCTCCTTGCCGCGTGGTGCGCCAGTGCCAACGAAAACCGCGTCATAGCCTTCATCCAGCAAGTCCTTGAGGCTTTCCACGCGGTGGTTGTATTTCACCGCAACGCCCATGTTGACGATGTAATTGATTTCTTCCTGCAGTACCTCCGCCGGCAGGCGGAAGGCGGGGATGTTGTAGCGCATCAAGCCACCGGCTACGGCCTGGGCTTCAAAAATCGTGCAGTCGTACCCCAGCGGCATGAGGTCATTGGCCACCGTCAGGGACGCGCAGCCCGCGCCGACCAGTGCAATCTTTTTGCCGTTTTTCTTCTTCGGTACGACCGGCAGACGATCCTGGATGTCATCCTTGTGGTCCGCGGCGACGCGCTTCAAGCGGCAGATCGCCACCGGTTGTTCGTCCATGCGCCCCCGCCGGCAGGCCGGTTCACACGGGCGGTCGCAAACCCGCCCCAGGATGCCGGGAAACACGTTGCTTTCCCGGTTGACCATGTAGGCATCGGTGAAGCGGCCCTGGGCGATCAGGCGAATGTATTCGGGGACATCGGTATGCGCCGGGCAGCCCCATTGGCAGTCCACGACCCTGTGATAGTAGTCCGGATTTGAAGTGTCCGTCCGTTTCATAACCTGCTGGAATCCTGACGAAAGTGATAAGCCACGCGGAGTTTGGCGCAAGGATAACGTTTTTGTTCCGGAGGTGCATTAATTAATATGCAAAATGCACGCGGCACCGGGCGAGGCCTATAATAAGCGAGCCAAAAGAATCGCTGCCAGCCTGCAATGACCATGAGCCAACCCCCCGTCAAAAAGCCAGAAAGCCTCGCTTCAGCCCTCGCGGCCCTGCAGGCAAACCGGCCACTGCGCGCCGAAGAGATCTGTCGCGACTACCTGTTGCTCAACCCGGGGTGCAAGGATCACATCAGGCTTCTTTCGCACGCCCTCATGAAGCAAGGCCGGCTAAAGGAAGCTGAAGACCAGGTTCGCTTTGCCCTGTCCATGGAACCAAAATCACCCTTGCTGCTGGAAGACCTGGGCAGCATTTTTGCCCTGCAGGACCGGTTTGCTGAAGCGATCCCCTGGTTCGAGGCGGCAATAAAGCACGAGCCAACTTTGCCACTGGTCCATAAGAAACTCGGCCAGGCGCTCGCCGCTTTGGGCAAAGGCAAGGAAGCCGACCAGGAGTTCCGGGAATACCTGGAGCTCGATACCGACAAGGGACTGGTTGCCAGTGCCGTTGAACAGATGCAGGCCGGGCGTTTCGACGAAGCAGTAACATCGCTGAAAAACATCCTCCGGGACAATCCGGAGAATGTCGATGCGATGCGCTACCTGGCCGGTATCTATTACAGCAAGAAGCTCCATTTGGACGATGCGGAGGCGCTGCTACGACACGCCACACAGCTAGCGCCGGGCTTTGTCGCTGCGTGGATGTTGCTCGGTCCGGTGCTGATGGAGCGCGCCAAGTTCCTGGATGCGATAGCCGCTTTTGGCGAAGCAACCCGGCTTGCTCCCCAAGATGCCGAGGCCTGGGGTGGGCTGGGTAATGCCCATGCCCGTGCCAGCAACGTGGAAGAAAGCGTACAAGCGTTTGCAAGGTCCGTAGCACTCGACCCCAATTCTCCGGGCATACAGATGGGGTATGCCCACGTGCTGAAAACCATCGGCGACCAGGCAGGCGCGCTGCAGGCCTACCGGGCGGCCATTCGCGAAAAACCGGGTTTCGGGGAAGTCTACTGGAGCATGGCCAATCTCAAGGTATTCAAATTCGAGAAACACGAAGTTACTGCCATGGAGCAACAGCTCGAACGCGACGACCTGAAAACCAGCCCGGAGATTCATTTCCGCTTCGCACTGGGAAAAGCCTATGAGGACCGTCGGGATTACGACCGGGCGTGGCATTACTATCATTCCGGCAACGAGCTGCAGCGCACCCAGATTCAGTACGACCTCAACGAATTCGAATTGCGGCAAGCGAAGATCATGGAAGTATTCAGCCGGGAGTTCCTGGCAGCGCGCGCGGGCCAAGGCTGTAAAGCAGCTGATCCCATTTTTATCGTCGGCCTGCCGCGCTCCGGATCGACCCTGATCGAGCAGATCCTGGCCAGCCACAGCCAGGTAGAAGGAACGGCCGAGCTGCCAATACTGAGCAAGATAGCGAGCTCGATCGGCCGTTACCGGCGTGACAACGTGCAGTACCCGCAAGCTGTCAGGGATCTGCGCGCCAAGGACCTCACTGCCTACGGTGAGCAGTACCTGGAAGACACCCGTCGCCATCGGGCTACGGACAGGCCGTACTTTACCGACAAACTGCCCAACAACTTCTCCCATATCGGCCTGGTGAGCGTGATATTGCCCAACGCCAGGATAATCAATACGCGGCGGCATCCCATGGACAGCTGCCTTGGAGCGTATAAACAGTTGTTTGGCCAGGGACAGAACTTCACCTACGACATGTTCGAGATTGCCGAATACTACCGGCAGTACCACGCCCTCATGACCCACTGGCATTCCGCCTTGCCCGGCAAGATTCTGGATGTGCATTACGAAGAAACGGTTACAGATCTTGAAGGCCAGGTCAGGCGGGTACTGGAGTTCTGTGGCCTGCCCTTTGAGCATCAATGCCTGAAGTTCTACACCACCGAGCGTGCCGTGAAAACGGCCAGCTCCGAACAGGTGCGCCAGCCCATCTATCGTGGCGCGCTGGGAAAATGGCGCCGCTATGAAAGGCATCTCGGGGTGTGGCAGGAGGTGCTTGACGACATAGTCCGGGAGTTGCCTGAAACCGTCAGAAATGCCGGGCTATAGTCCTTGTGGGCTTCCTGAACTTCCTGCCGGCAGTATCCGCTTAGTCGTATGGCCAGCAAACCAGGCCGAGGATCGCGTTGCGCACGTCCGTGCTCAGGTTGACGGAAAGCAGGCGACAGTTTGCTGCCAGGTCATACAGGCTGACGGTTGAGGGTGACGATCCTCCGGCGATCACAGTAGTGGAGAGTACACACAACCCGCGTGCAAACCCCGGTTCAGCACCATCGCTGTGATCGTGCAGCAGGTCTTTGGCCGCAAAAGCCGGCACGGCCATGGCACGGTCTTCAGCGTCGCTGTTACGGCCGGAGTAACGCAGCACATGCGCTGCGCTGTCGTTGAACAGCACGCCATCCCGGAACGGGCGCGCGTTGTGGCTGCCTGATGGCAATTCCGCCGACATCAACACCGTCTTACCGTTGAAATGCAGCATGCCGCCGGTTTGCAGGCCTGAAATGTACATGCCGTTGCTGTCGCAATACACGTTGTTGATGTGCAGTTTGTTCAGCATCAGGGGCCCGTCATCCAGCCGCGGGTCGAATGTTGATCCCTGGAAGTGGAAGTCCTTCTCCTTGACCTGCATGGCCCAGTTGAATTCCTGCGTGTCGAGGTCGAAGGCCAGAATGCTGTCAAAGCCGGTGGAAGCCAGGAACAGCGTGCGCCCGTAGACGACGATTTCATCGCAGTGCTTCAGGTAGCGGTTACGCCAGGACGCTATGCGGCGGAAATCCGGTGAATAGGCAAACAGCTCATCACCGGCTGCAAGGAAAACCGTCTCTTTATCGAAGGCAATGCCCCGGAAGCCGCGCTCCCAACCACGGCCCTGCCAGCCGATGTCCGCTTTATTCCAGTCCAGGGTCTGCACCACCGCCTGATGTTCCAGATCAATGAGATAGACACCACCCTGGCTACCGAGCGTGTGGCTGCCGCGCACGACCGAAGTGGTAAGGAGTTTCACGCCCGCAACTGCGTTATACAGGCCGGCGCGCCGCTGCGGATAAGGTCAGAAGGCCCTGGGTCAGAAGGCCTTGGGTCAAAAAGTCTTGCGGAAGCTGAGCGCAATGGTGCGCGGCCGTTGCAGGGTGCGCTCGTTGCGCCATCTCGGGTCACCGAACCACTCAGCCTCAAGGGAGTTGTTATACAAGGAGGTGTAGCCATGGTTGTTCCAGATATTGCGCACCATCAGGGTTATGTTCCAGTTGTTTTGCATATCCATGCCAATCTGCAGATTACTGGAATGCCAGCCAGGTATTCTGCCCTCCGGATCATCATCGATCGCCGCACCGATGTTGTCCCAGGTTTTGCCCTGGTAGGCGGTGTCGTAGCGCATCCAGAGATCGCCATTCAGACCGGCAAAACCTGGCATCGTGTACTCCGCAGCCAGCCAGTATTTCACCTTGGGTGCGTTGGGCATGTCCTCGCCATCCTCAAGATACAGGTTGCCCCTGGGATCATAACTGTCGGCCGTATACTTGGAGTCGGCAAAATAAGCGCTGCCTTCAAACGACAGGTTCTGGGTTGCCTGCCATTCGAAGTTCATCTCGGCGCCAATACTCTCGCCCGTCTCGCCGTTCCAGGTACCGCGCAGCCACCAGGGCCCATCGCCAACCCGGCTGTTGATCTGTATGTTTGACCACTGCATATCGAACAGCGACACATTGATCAGCAGGCGGTTGTCCAGCCACTCGGTCTTGGCTCCCACCTCATAGTTTTTCAGCAGGTCCGGATCATAGGTTTCGGGAATCGTGCCCGTGGCCGCGGCCCTGGGGCTGTTGTTGCCGCCCAGTCGGAATCCTTCGCTGAACAGAAAATAGATCATGCTGTCGTCGGTGAAATTGTACTGGGTGCTAAACTTCCACACCACGTCGCTGTCGGTGCCTTCGCTGGCGTAAATGCCCTCGCCATAGCCGAAGGAACCCAGCGGCGGTTGTCCCTGTGGCACCTGGTAAACCTGCAGGTCGTTGCGCTTGAACTGGAACCAGCGCATGCCGCCGGTGACCGTCCAGTTATCTGTCAGGTTGTAGGTCAGCTCACCAAAAAACGCCAGCTGTTTGATTTTTCTCCGGTAGTCGTTGACGTAGGTGATGGTGGTATCCGGCAGTGGACACGCGACATCATAGCCCTCGGCCGCATAGTCACAGGCGCCCTTGTAGTGGTAGGTGTACTGGTAGCCGTTGTAGTAATAGTTTACGTCCCAGCCATTGTTGATCGCGTCCCATGCGGTGGTCTGCGTCAGTGCGTTAATCTGGGCGCCGTAGTTCCAGGCATCTTTCACGTCGTCATAAAACGCACCCACCATCCACTGCAGCTTGCTCTCGTTCTGCGAGGTCAGGCGGAATTCCTGGGCAAAGCGCTTTTGCGTCTGGTAGTTGAAAATGTTGCCAAATTCATACTGGAAATCGTAGGGCAGGAAGCCGTTGTAGATGCCGTAATAGCTGGTCTGCCACTGGTTATACGTCTGGTTGTCCCATTCGTAGGACGAGGTGCGGTCGAAGTAAGACGTGGTCGAAATGAACTCGGCAAATCCCAGGTCGCCTGCAAAGGTCAAAGAAGTTTGCCACCACTTGTCGTCGCGGTACTCGGGGAAAAAGCGGGTTACATTGTAATCGCCGAGGTATGGATCGGTCTCCCAGGTCCCGTCGGCTTTACTGTTCTGCAATATGTAATTGAGATTCGCGGTCCAGTCGTCGCTGATTTCCCACAAGGCCGCGACCCTGCCACCCCACTCGTCATAGGTGTTCTGGTTGTTCTTGGCCACATCCACATTGGTCAGCGGACTTTCATAGGCACCCGGCTGGCCGGAAATGGTGTCACCGAGAACGTTGTCAACATAACCGCCGTCGTGTGAGTAAAAGCCAACAAAGCGGATGGCCAGCTTGTCGTCAGCCAACGGTACGTTCAGGACTCCGCTGCCTTCGTAGCTCGGCTTGCCGCCACTGGTTGCGGACAGCGCCCCCTCCGCATTCCCGGAAAAACCGGTGAGATCCGGTTGATTGGTGATGATGCGCAAGGTGCCCGATTGCGAACTTGAACCAAACAAGGTTCCCTGCGGGCCGGGCAGGGCTTCCAGCCGTGCGATATCGACCAGGCGCACCTCGGGTTGCTGCGAAATCGAGCTGATCGGCTGCTCGTCCAGGTAGACCGCCACCTGGCTGTCCGTTCGATACTCTGCGGACCCGGTCGAAATGCCGCGCATGGAGATCGAGTTTCGGCCCGGCATGCTGTTGACCAATGAGGCGCTGGGAATGGCCTTCATGTAGTCATCCGTGCCTTTGAAGTCCATTTTCAGGATGTCAGCCGTCGAGAATGCCGTAATACTCTGCGGCACGTCCTGCAGGTTGATCGTGCGTTTCGTCGCCGTAACGAGCACCACCTCGATGCCCAGCTCATCTTCATTGTCCATGGCCGGCACCTCGACCTGCGCCTGCACCGATGCGCCCGGGTGCAGCGCGCCAACGATGGCTGCCGCCAGGGGCGCCAACGAATTCAGATACCAGCCGCCGCCGGTTAAATCTTCATCCTTACGATCTACCGGCAGGGAATTCATCATAGCAAGCGGCTTTTTTGACATGAGTAAAAAACTCCTGCGTCAAGTTGATAGGGTACATCGGTAATCATCCTGGTCTGGCCAAAACCAAAGCGCTGCACGTTGGGGTCCCTTTTCTTTTTTTGAAAACGTGCAAAGATTTTAAATGGATCGTGGTACAGTTTCTCCTAGCATACACAGGAATGTTAATTTGTCCAAACTCCGGTTTACTCGCGTTCTCGTTTGTTCGCTGCCTCGAGTGGCGCATACTATAACCGCACAAAAACAACTCCTGCCCCATAACCGATGGCTTCAATCCAAGGAGAACACCCATGACCCCCGAGCTCAAATACCTCGCCCTGAGCGCCACATTTACGGCACTTATGTGGGTTCCCTACATCCTTGACGTCATAGCGCGCAACAAGATCGCCGATGCGGTCGGCTATCCAGCAAACCCTCTCGGGAGATCGCTCTGGGCCGATCGGACTGGAACCCCAGTTTTTAAAGCAACTACTTGGACAAGGAGGGCGTGCGAATCATGAGTACATTGACACCCGATCGAGGCCAGACTTCTCGCGCGAGCGCCGCCGGCATGGCCCTTGCCAGGGCGCTGCTCTTCGCGGGCGCCGCCTTGGCC
>SHZL01000010.1 GCA_009692275.1 Lysobacterales bacterium
ACCGGCATGGACAGTTGCGCCAGCTCACTCGGGCTCTGGAAGTACAGCATATTCTGCTGCAATGAATAGAACGTCACGGCGCCAGCCACGCTGACGCCAACGAGTATCAGCAATATGGCAATCAGGCGGCGCTTACGGGTGGGTGTCATCGGTTCGCCACATCAGTTTGATCGCGTAATTTAAGCAGGCGGATCGTGCGTAGCGCTTTCCTCGCCCGCAAAAGAGGCCTGAGCGCGGTCCACAACAGAATCAATGCAGTTGCGCCGTAAGCCGACCAGATGAATGGTGCATGATTCATGAATCGCTGCCTTCCTTCTGCAAGGGGGTGGTTTTTTTGTCAATTGCATCCTGGACCCAGGCTTTGCGCACGTCCTGTTCCAGCAGCACTACACGCGCCCGGGTAAGCACATTGGCGGCGTAAAAAAACTTTGTGGCAACAGCCATGATCAGCAAGGGCCACAACATGCTTGGATGAATGGTACTGTCAGTGGCGCTGATGCTGCTGCCCTGGTGCAGGGTGTTCCACCATTTGACGGAGAAATGAATGATGGGCAAATTAACCAGCCCAACCAGAGCCAGCAGGCAGGCTGCCCTTGCGGCTTTGCGCGGTTCGTCGAACGCATGGTACAAGGCCATGACACCGATGAAGAGGAAAAGTAAAACCAACTCACTGGTCAGGCGCGCGTCCCAGACCCAATAGGTGCCCCACGTCGGGCGGCCCCATAAGGAGCCCGAGATCAGGGCAGCAAGGGTAAATGCCGCTCCGATGGGCGCACTGCTCATGGCCAGGATCTCCATCATGCGGATGCGCCACACCAGCGCAACAAAACCCATAACTGCCATGGCGCCATAAATCAGCATCGACATCCATGCGGCCGGCACATGGATATACATTATGCGGACGCTTTCACCTTGCTGGTAGTCTGCCGGTGAATCAAACAGCCCAAGGTACAGACCGCCAAGCGTCAGCACAATGAACAGCGCCCAAAACCAGGGGATCAGCTTCCCGGCGAACTGGTAGAACCATGGCGGTGATCCCAGTTTGTGAATAAACACTACGAAAGCATTTTTTCCGGGTCTCGTATTCATCTTGACCAATTAGTTTCATGAAATGGGTTCATGACAGGCTGATCTTTAACGCAGCCGCAGCAGCGAACGGCGCCAATGTAAGGGATGCAATCAGGCCGGCAGTCAACAAGCCCAGGAACGCACCGTAGGGCAAGCCGTCCGCGGCTGCCATGATACCACCGGTGGCGACGATCAAAACCGGCACGTATAGAGGAAAAACCAGCAATGAAAGCAACTGGCCGCCGCGGCGCAAGCTAACGGTCAAACCTGCGCCGATGGCCCCGATGAAGCTGAGTATGGGTGTGGCCAGGGCAAGGCTGGCAACCATGACCCCCATGGATGGCCTTGGCAGGTTCATCCAGATGGCCAGCAAAGGCGACATCAGGACCAGGGGCAGGCCTGCCACCAGCCAGTGCGCCAGGATTTTTGCCAGCACGATGACGGTAAGCGGATGGCCGCTGATCACGTACTGTTCCAGCGTACCGTCCTCGAAATCGGAACGAAACAGGCTTTCAAGGGAAATAACGGTGGCCAGCAAAGCGGCAATCCACAGCACGCCCGGTGCAATGCGTCCCAATAAGGCCGGCTCAGGACCAATGCCGAGCGGAAAAAGGCTGACAACCACCAACAGGAACATCACCGGCAGCAGCAGTTCTGTGCGCCGCCGGAAAGCCAAAAGCAGGTCACGGCGAAGCAGTGCAAAGAATGCCCGGGAAACACGGGTGTTGTGCACAGGCGGGTTCATAAGCGGTGAGCGCCGGAAATCAATTCAATTTCCGTCCTGTCCTTTATGCCGGGGCGGTGCCGGCCATGTGAAGCCAAAACGCAACTACCGCCCAGCTGCACGTGTTCTGCCAACAATCCATCGACCAGCTCTATGCCTTCATCGTCCAGGCTGGAATAGGGCTCATCCAGCAGCCACAATTCGGCGGGGATCAATAGCAGGCGGACCAGTGCACAACGCTTGCGCTGGCCAGCTGAGAGTGTCCGTGCCGGCTGGTGAGCAACCCGGTGCAGGCCTGCCCGGAAAATTACCTCGTCAACAGAATGCCGCCTCGTGTCATGGAAATCACGCACAAACCGGACATTTTCTGCAACGCTGAGGTCGTCTTTGATGGCCAGGGAATGCCCGACATAAGCTGTGCCTTGTGCGCTTGACAGTAACGTTCCACTGGTCGGCGTCAGTATGCCTGCCAGGAGCCGGATCAGGGTGGTCTTGCCACAACCGTTGGCGCCGGTGATCAATAACACGGCGCCGCGATCCAGATGGAAGTCCAGCGGCTCGAATACCGGCTGAAAGTGGCGTTCCAGAGTGATCTGTGAAACTGCAAGCATGGGTTCACGGAAGGGTTTGTTCAGAGTTTGCGCTATGCTAAGGACTTGTCAGCGGCAAGTCCATGTACAAGCAGCAAATGATTGATGCAAGTCAGTGCTTCTTTCCAGGCAGGGTTCGTTTTCACCCCGGAGAGAGCGGTTATTTGTCAAATTTGGGTCTGCTACGGACAAGTCCGGCTTTCCGGCTTGGGCTATGCTGTCAGTTGGATTCGGGGAGCTTGCGCGCGCCGCGTGTGGGTTGGTCCCCACCGCCTGATATGAGAGCTACATCCTTGGAGCTGCCAATTGAATCCTTTTGACTTTGACCTCTTCGTGCTTGGCGCGGGTTCCGGTGGAGTGCGCGCCGCCCGTGTTGCCGCCGCCCATGGCGCCAGGGTAGCGATATGCGAAGAAAGCAGGGTCGGCGGAACCTGTGTCATTCGCGGCTGCGTGCCCAAGAAACTACTGGTCTATGCATCTCATTTTGCCGAAGAGTTCGAGGATGCGGCCGGGTTCGGATGGACTGTCGCGCGGCCAAAGTTCAGTTGGCCTGACCTGATCGCCGCCAAGGACAGGGAAATTGGCCGCTTGAACGGCTTTTATCTGCGACTGCTGAAGGATTCAGGCGTCACATTGTTTCAGCAGCGCGGTAGTTTCGTGGGCGCACACAGTGTGTGTGTCGGCGACCGCGTGGTGAGCGCAGCGCATATTTTGATTGCCACCGGAGGGCGTCCATGGATCCCGGGCATCCCGGGAAGTGAACATGCCATTACCTCGAACGAAGCGTTTGATCTTGCTGAGTTGCCTGGACGAATACTGATGGTTGGCGGGGGTTATATTGCCTGTGAATTTGCCGGCATCTTTAATGGCTTGGGCGCCAACGTGACGCAGTCGTACCGCCGGGATGCGGTATTACGCGGGTTTGACCAGGACGTGCGCGAGTTTGTTGGCCAGGAAATGCAAAACAAGGGCATTTGCCTGCGCCTGCTGAGCGAAGTGGAGCAAATTCACCGTCAACCCGGTTCCGCCGGCCTGAATGTACGATTTGCTGATGGCACGGTCCTCGAGGTTGACCAGGTCATGTTTGCCACCGGGCGCATACCCAATGTCGCCGGCCTGGACATCCAAAACAGCGGTGTAGAGGTAAACCCGGACGGAAGAGTGCGGGTGGACGAGTTTTCCCGCACCAACGTGGACCATATTTATGCGGTGGGTGACGTCACCAGCCGGCTGAACCTGACCCCGGTGGCGATTTATGAAGGACATGCTTTTGCCGATTCAGTTTTTGGCGGGAAAGCACGTTCCGTGACACATGAATTGGTCCCGTCCGCCGTTTTTTCCCAGCCCCCCGTGGGCACGGTTGGATTCAGCGAAGCGGATGCGCAGCACCATTTTGGAGAAATTGATGTCTACAGTTCACGATTTCTCCCTTTGAAACATACCTTGTCCGGCAGAAAGGAGCGAACCCTGATGAAACTGATTGTCGCCAGGGCAACACAGAAAGTGGTCGGGATACACATCGTCGGCCAGGACGCTCCGGAAATTGTCCAGGGCTTCGCCGTAGCGGTAAAATCGGGTTTGAGCAAAGACCAGTTTGACGCCACCATCGGCATCCACCCGACTGCAGCTGAAGAGTTGGTGACCATGAGACATCCGGTCAATCGTCAAGACGGTCGGCAAGGCCAGTGAAGGAATCAGTCATGCATTCAGGATGGAACAGGGTTTTAGTCGTGCTGGCCAGTTGTCTGGCTGCATCAGTGTCGGCCGGGGATAAGCTGGCTCCGCCTGATCAGCTGCAACGCTATATCGTGGAATTCCACGATTCCGCATTGGCTGCCTATGCGGGCGGGAAACTTGCGCTGCCGCTGCAGTCATCGCAGCCGGAGCGCCTTGAGGCCACCAGCCCTGCTGTCACCGGGGCGCGAAAACTGGATGTGCGTTCGCCGCAATCACGAGCTTACCTGGACTACCTTGATCAAACCCACGCGCTGTTCAAAGTACAGGCAGCACGGTTACTGGGCCGCTCCATACAGCCGGATGCTGTTTATCGTTACGCCCTCAATGGCATGGCTCTGGATCTGACCGCCAGCGAAGCTGCGGGTCTCGCCTCATCCCCCATGGTCAAGTCTGTCCGCAAAGATACGCGGCAGCGGTTGCACACCGATGCCGGCCCGAAATGGATAGGCGCTGCCGAGATCTGGTCCGGGCAGAGCGGTTTTGCGGCGAACCGTGGCGAGGGAATGGTTATCGGCATCATTGATTCGGGCATTAACTGGGATCACCCTTCGTTTGACGACCCGGCTACGGATGGCTACCACCATGTCAACCCGCAAGGCTCCGGGCTTGGCCTGTGCAGCGATCCCGCGGTTTCCTGCAATAACAAGCTGATCGGGGTGTACGATTTCATCGAGGATGACCCGGGCACGGATGAAGTGGAGGAAAACACCAATGGCAAGGACAATTCCGGGCATGGCAGTCACGTGGCCTCGATTGCCGCAGGCGATCCGGTCAACGTTACCTTTGCGGGCGGCGTAACTACCGATATTTCAGGCGTTGCACCGCGCGCCAACATCATAGCCTACCGGGTGTGTTACGTCGGCGACCCTCCGGCCGCCGACGGCGGCGGGTGCATGGGTTCAGCCATTCTTTTGGCCATTGACCAGGCCATTGCGGACGGTGTCGATGTCATCAACTACTCCATTGGCACGGATGCGTTTAATCCGTGGTCGCCAGGCAGCATTCCAATGGCCTATCTCAACGCGCGTAATGCAGGAATATTCGTTGCAACCTCGGCAGGTAACTCCGGGCCCAATGCCAGCACAGTAGGTTCTCCCGGGAACGCGCCCTGGATGTTTTCCGTGGGGAATGCAACGCACGACCGGGTTTTTGCCAGCATTGTGCAGGGCCTCAGCGGCGGTTCTACTACGCCACCAGGCGACCTGACTGGCGCCGGTTTGGGTGGGGGCCTGGTGGCCAGGAAAATCGTGCATGCCAGGGACTACGGATTTGCGCTGTGCGGCACCGGCACTGCCGAGCTTAAATCCAGCTGCTCAGGTAACCTGGGTTTGAGTAACCCGTGGAAAGGATCAACGCCCTTCAGCGGCGAAATCGTCGTGTGCGACCGGGGTGAATACGGGCGCGTGGAGAAGGGTAAGAACGTACTGCTGGCAGGTGCGAGTGGTTTTATCCTCGCCAATACCAGCGGGGACGGCGACTCCATAGTTGCTGATGAGCATTGTTTGCCTGCCAGCCACATTGGTGCCACAGATGGCGACAAACTGCGCGCCTGGCTGGCTACTGGTACAGGTCATCGCGGGGCCATTTCAGGCTTTACCCTGGTCAGGGACGACAAATTTGCCGACCAGGTTAACGCCAGCAGTTCTCGCGGGCCGGCCACCTCACCAGTGCAGAACATCCTGAAACCCAATGTCATTGCCCCCGGCACGTCCATTCTCGGTGCGTCCGATACAGACCAGGATTTACTGATCCTCACAGGTACTTCGATGTCCTCGCCGCATATGGCAGGAGCCGCAGCGCTGGTGCGGGCAGTGCATACAGACTGGAGCGTGGCGCAAGTGGCGTCGGCACTGGAAACGACGGCAACGGCTGAACTTGCGAAGGACCACCACGGTACTGTAGCGACACCCCATGAGCGTGGAGCGGGCCGGCCCAGGCTTGGCGAAGCTGTTAACGCCGGGTTATTCCTTGATGTAAGCGGCGCCCAGTTCAGCAGTGCCAATCCGGCCGCCGGTGGAGACCCCGGGAGCCTCAACCTGTCCAGCCTGGTGGATGCTTCCTGCCAGGGAAGTTGCAGTTTCAGTCGCACCTTCACGGACCAGATGGGTGGCGGGAACTGGACTGCAACAGCCATCAATTTTCCAGCGGGTGTGCAGGTGGTGATTACACCTGCGACTTTTACTCTTGCCAACCACGCGGCGAAAACCGTCAGCGTCAGTGTGAACCTGCTGCCGTCCGGAATCGTGGGTGAATGGGTGTACGGCGAGATCCGCCTGACTGCTGCAGGATCATCCGATCAGGTGCTGACCGTAGCGGTGTACTCCTCCGGTGGCGACTTGCCGGATGAGTGGTTGATTACTGACAAGCGGGACACGGGCTGGAAAGAGTTCTCCCTTGGCAATCTGACGGCGATGCCGGATGCGACCTTTACCAGCGGTGGCCTGGTGCCAAAAACCCGCACCACCAGGACCCTGAAACAGGATCCAACCGCCAGCAGTCCGCAAGCGGAGAAAGGGCATCTGCTGGCAGCTGAAGACCCGTTCGATGGTGGCGAAGGCGTATTTACTGTTTGGCATAACCTGCCGCAAGGTGGATTGTGGTTGCACGCCGAAACCCTGGCGTCCACAGCACAGGACCTTGACCTGTTTGTCGGCCGGGATGATGACGGAGATGGCGCAGCGAGCGAGGAAGAGCAGATATGCACAAGCTCTTCACCAACAGACCTTGAAAACTGCGACCTGTTTAACATTCCGGCTGGAAATTACTGGGTCGTGGTACAGAACTGGGATGGCACGGTCGCCAGCGGTGATGAGGTTACCCTGGTCAGCGCGGCCGTGGAAAGCGGAAATCAGGCGTCGCTGATTGCAACTGGCCCGGGTAAGGTCGCAGCCAATGCGAACTTTACGGTCCGTGCCAGCTGGCGTGACGTGAATGCGACCTCAGGCGAAGAGTGGCTGGGGGCAGTCGGCGTTGGCACGCGAAGCGATAAGCCTAATAACATCGGCGTTATACCAGTGTACTTTAATCGCAACGGCTATGACGCGCCCCAGACCTTGCCCTTGATGAATGGCAGCACGCACAGGATAGGCCTGGGCGCCAACGCCATGCACGACCGCATGTTCATTGATGTGCCCGACGGCGTGACCAGCCTGAATGTGGCTGCGCACGGGGAAGGCAGCAGCCAGAACAATGCACTGAAAGTTGAACTGTTTCGCCAGGATTTCAATGTGGCCCTGGGCTCTCCACCCTTCGCCCAGCTACCGAGTGGCCTCGCCCTGACTGGCACGGCATCGGGCTCGGGTGGAAACGGCCCATCAATTACCCTGAACGGTTCAGTCCCTGCAGGTCGTTACTTCGTCAAGCTGACGAACACTTCAGCATCGGCGGCGTCAGCCACGGTCACCGCCACTGCGAACTCCGTTCCCTCGACACTCAGTCCACACCGGGGATTGTGGAGCTTCAACCGTGGCATTTCCCAGGGCGTCGAATGGAACAGCGCTGGCGAAAATGATTTCCTCCTCTGGTATACCTATGACGATGCAGGTCAGCCGACCTGGTACATCGCCAGTGGATTGGCCGCGACCGGAAATATCTGGACCGCCGACTTGCTACGCGTGACCAACGATGGCGGGAAACAGCAGGAAAACATCGTGGGAGAGGTGTCAGTAACCTTTATCGCTGACGACCAGATGGTCTTCAGCTATGCCGTTCTGGGGCAATCCGGATTCGACGCCCTTCGCCCGCTTGGCCCCAATACCTGCCCGGTGATCAGTGGTGGTCCCAAAAGCTATACCGGCGCCTGGTACCGGGGCGTTGCTGGCCTGGGCGGAGCAAGTATTGTGGTGTCTCAGTCGGCCCAGGCACAGGTGCATTACCTTTACGATGCCTCCGGTGAACCTCGCTGGATCATTGCCGCCGATGACAGTAACCAGTCTGCGACGGCCGAGGAAATTCCATTGTTGCAGTTCAAGGGTTTTTGCGCGGCGTGCCCGTCCACGGCCATTTCCTCTGATACCATCGGCACCGTGAAACGGACGTTCACCAATCAAACTGCGGGGAAATGGACACTGAACTTCAGCCTGGACTCGCCCCTTGTACAAACCATCAATCGCACCGACAACATTGTGAAACTGTCTGATACTTTGGATTGCGAATAATGGGTTTACTGTCAAACTCCCTTACAAAGTAGAAAAGAGAAACCATGGCAAACACAATTGACCGGGTGTTGAACCGCGAATGGTTCTATTCCTATGAGCTACCTGATGGCAGGCGTACGGCAACCTACCATGGCGGTTCGCTGGATGCGATCCACGATACGCGCTGGAGCATGCTTGAGAGCGCACTAGCCGGTCACTTTCATGGTGAGTTTGGAGGACTTACAGCCATCGACCTCGCCTGTCACCAGGGCTATTTCGCGGTCAAGCTGGCGATGGCAGGGTTCTCCGCGGTCAGCGCTGTTGACGCCAGGCAAAACCACGTCGATGACAGTCGCCTCATCACCGAGGCTTACAGTCTTTCAAACCTGAACGTGGCACAGTCAGACATCTTCGACTTGGATTCCACGATTGTGGGCCAATTTGATGTCGTTCTCATGCTGGGCCTGCTCTATCACCTGGAAAATCCGGTGGGTGCGTTGCGCATTGCCCGTTCACTGTGCCGCAACTGCTGTGTAATCGAAACCCAGGTCGTACCCGGTTTGAGCGGTTACGTCGATTACGGCAGCTATCAATTTGTTCGGCCGCTAAAAGGCAGTTTCGGCATCATTGATGAAACAGATGAAACCCATGGGCCAGAAGCCAGCATTACGGGTATCTGCCTGGTGCCCAGCCTGGATGCACTGCTGTGGACCTTGCATAAGGTCGGATTCAACCAGGTCAAGCTGATAGAGCCGCCGCCAGATGCCTACGAGCAACACCTGCACCACAAGCGGGTTATGGTGGTGGCCAGTGTCTGAGTCCGAGTTGTGAGTATTCAATTTATCATTGGTCAGTCTCGTTAGCGGCCTGCCCACTGGCGAAACAGGCGCAACAGGCGCGGCTGGGTACAATGCTCCAGTGAGAGCACAGTGAAGCGCAGCGACTTCAAATTTGATTTGCCGCAGGAACTGATAGCGCAGCAGCCGCTGGCGCATCGGGGTGACAGCCGCTTGCTGCGCGTGTCACGCCGCAGTGGGGCATTGAGCGACCACGCATTTTGCGAGTTGCCGGAGTTCCTTGATCCAGGAGATTTGCTGGTATTCAACGACACACGCGTCATTCCGGCCCGCCTGCTGGGCCATAAAGACAGTGGCGGCAAGATCGAGGTCTTGCTTGAGCGTATTCTGGATGAGCACAATTGCCTGGCCCAGGTGCGCGCCAGCAAGCCATTGAAGCCCGGGGGCAAAATCATCCTGCAGGATGGCAGCGAACTGAATGTTGTAAGCCGGGAAGGTAATTTCTTTCACCTTGCGACGGGGGATGAATTGCTCAGCTCCGTGGTTGATCGCGTGGGGCATGTCCCGCTGCCACCTTATATTGTGCGTGCAGATACCGAAGAGGATCGGCGGCGCTATCAAACGGTTTACGCCGCCCGGCCCGGCGCGGTCGCGGCCCCCACAGCAGGTCTGCATTTTGATGAATCCATGTTACAGGCCCTGCAGGACCGGGGCATCCGCCGCGCCAGCATCACCCTGCACGTGGGTGCCGGCACCTTCCAGCCCGTGCGCGAGGAGCATATTGAAAATCACCGCATGCACGCGGAATATCTTGAAGTATCACAGGCCGTTTGCGACGCAGTGCAACAAGCGAAGGCTGACGGGTGCCGGGTAATTGCGGTTGGCACGACTTCGGTGCGCAGCCTTGAAACGGCCGCGGCTGATGGAGTACTGAAGCCCTTCTCCGGAGACAGTCGCATATTTATATACCCGGGATACGAGTTCCGCGTGGTGGACGGTATGATCACCAACTTTCACCTGCCGGAATCCACCCTGCTGATGCTGGTCAGCGCTTTTGCAGGTGTTGACACACTGCGCGCCGCATACCGTCACGCAGTTGCACAACGGTATCGTTTTTTCAGTTATGGTGATGCGATGTTGTTGAGCTGATGCCATGGAATTTCAGTTATCACATGTTGCAGGAAAAGCCCGCCGCGGCCAGTTAAGGTTCAAGCGCGGCACGGTCGAGACGCCCGCTTTCATGCCGGTTGGAACCTATGGAACGGTTAAGGCAATGACGCCTGAAGAGGTAGCCTGGACCGGTGCGGAAATTCTCCTGGGCAACACCTTTCACCTGATGTTGCGCCCCGGGGCTGATGTCATTGAGGCCCATGGAGGTCTGCACGGTTTCATGCATTGGGACAAACCCATTCTGACGGACTCCGGCGGGTTCCAGGTGTGGAGCCTGGCGGAACGCCGGAAAATCTCAGAGGCAGGCGTGTCATTCGCTTCACCGGTGGATGGCGCCACGGTATTCATGGGGCCGGAAGAGTCCATGGCTGTGCAGCGCTCTCTCGGTTCGGATATCGTCATGATTTTTGATGAATGCACGCCCTTTCCGGCAAGTTTGGACCAGGCGCGCACGTCAATGGAACTGTCCCTGCGCTGGGCTGAACGCTCCAAACGGGCGCATCAAGGTAACCCGTCCGCCCTGTTTGGCATCGTGCAGGGTGGTATGCACGAAAACCTCAGGCTGGAATCTGCAGCGGAACTTGCGCGAATGGGGTTTGATGGCTATGCCATTGGCGGCCTGGCGGTGGGAGAACCGGAAGAGGAGCGTCACCACGTGCTGGACTTTATCCTCCCGGAACTACCGCACAATCGTCCGCGATACCTGATGGGTGTTGGACGCCCGGAAGACATTATTGCCGGTGTGATCAGGGGCGTGGATATGTTTGATTGCGTGATGCCCACGCGCAATGCCCGCAATGGCCACCTGTTCACCAGCCGGGGAGTGCTGAGGATTCGCAATGCACGCTATGAAAAAGACACGCGACCGGTAGATCCGGCTTGCGCCTGCACTACCTGCCAGAACTATTCCCGCGCGTATCTCAGGCATCTCGACCGATGCAATGAAATACTGGGTGCGCGGTTGATGACAATGCACAACTTGTTCTTTTATCAGCAACTTATGCAGGGATTGCGTGCTGCCATTGAGGCCAGCCGGCTGGAGTCTTTTACCCTGAGTTTCCTGCAAGACCTGGCCCTGGGGCCGGAGTAAGCGCGGCAACCCCGAAAACCGCTTGGATAAGAAAATTAAATGTGTCGTATGCGTACTGGAGTGTTTGATTTATAATGCCCGGCTGCTAACGCGGATGAATGCTCTCCAATCCGCCCCATAACGTTAATTGCGAGGTTTTTCATGGATTTCCTTATTGCCAGCGCATACGCTCAAGACGCCGCCCCGCAGAACAGCCTGCTGTCATTTCTGCCGTTGATTGTCATCTTCGTAGTGTTTTACTTCTTGTTGATCCGTCCCCAGATGAAGCGAGCCAAGGAACACAAGGCTCTGGTGACACAGCTTGCCAATGGCGATGAAGTAGTAACCACCGGCGGAATGCTGGGCAAGATTACCAGCGTGGGCGACTCTTTCGTCACCATTGAGCTGGCGGAAAACGTAAAAGTGAAGTTGCAAAAGCACGCCGTTGCCAGCGTCATGCCCAAGGGCACGATCAAATCTGCCTGATCCATTCTGTACTTAGAATACATCGAGTTTACTGAATCCATTTTGCTTCCTGAGGCCGAACAATGAATCAATATCCTGCCTGGAAGTACCTGCTGGTCCTGTTCATCCTCGTGGCCGGGATCATATACGCCCTGCCTAACCTGTATGGTGAGGACCCGGCTTTGCAGGTTACTCCCGCGCGCGGTTTCGCAATTCCCCCGGACCTGCAGAAAACCATCGACGATGCGTTAGCTGCGGAACAAATCAAATACAAGAGCCGGGAACAGGAAGGAAACCGTGTTTTGTATCGTTTTAATTCAAACGAAGACCAGTTGTTGGCGGATAACGTCCTGAAAAAAACGCTGGGTGAGCAGTACGTGGTCGCCCTCAATCTTGCCCACTCGACTCCGCCCTGGCTGCGCGCGATCGGCGCCAAGCCCATGACTCTGGGTCTGGACCTGCAGGGCGGTGTGCACTTCCTGATGCAGGTGGATATGGAAACTGCCCGCAGCCAGCAACTGGACCGGTTTGTAGACGAAATTCGCGCTGCAATGCGGGATAAAGGCATTCGCTACGTTTCCGTGCGCAGGGAAGGTGATGGCTTGTTGGTGCTGTTGCGTTCGGCCGAAGATCGGGACCAGACCATTGAGCTCATGAGCGGCGACCAAAGCCTGGGGGGGCTGGATCTTGTGAACCAGGCCATTGGCGATAAGTTCGGCATAACCGCCAAGGTCAAGGAGAAGCAGCTGATTGAGCTGCAGCAGACCGCCTTGAAACAGAACGTGACGACCTTACGTAATCGCGTCAACGAGCTGGGTGTTGCCGAACCCATCATTCAGCAGCAAGGCGCAGACCGCGTGGTAGTACAATTGCCTGGCCTGCAGGATACGGCCATAGCAAAAACGATCATTGGCGCCACGGCAACGCTGGAATACCGCGCCGTGGACGAACAGAACGATGCCTTTACCGCCGCCCAGACCGGGCGTATTCCGCCGGAATCCCGCCTGTACAAGCAAAACACGGGGCAGCCCGTATTGCTCAAAAAGCGCTTGATTGTTTCCGGGGACCAGCTCATTGGTGCTTCTTCAGGTTTTGACCAACAATCGGGCGAGCCCCAGGTCAGCGTAACCCTGGATGGCCTGGGCGCCGATAGCATGTTGAAATTTACCCGCGACAATGTCGGTAACCGCATGGCCGTGGTGTACATCGAACAAAAGCCGGGTGGACGCAGGATAGAAGAGGTCATCAGTGTCGCCGTGGTGCGTGAGCCATTTGGTAAACGGTTCCAGACCACCGGTCTGAATTCGATGGCGGAGGCCAGCCAACTGGCTTTGCTGTTAAGGGCAGGTGCCCTGGCGGCTCCCATGGAGATCATTGAAGAGCGCACGGTCGGCCCCAGCCTTGGTGCAGACAACATTGCCCAGGGCTTTAAATCGACTGTGATCGGGTCGCTGCTGGTGATAGTCCTGATGGCGTTTTACTACCGCATTTTCGGCCTCATCGCCAACCTCGCTTTGCTGGCGAACATTGTCCTCCTGATAGCTCTGCTGTCCATGCTTGGCGCCACGCTCACCATGCCGGGTATTGCCGGCATCGTGCTCACCGTTGGTATGGCGGTGGACGCCAACGTGCTTATTTTTGAGCGCATACGGGAGGAGCTGCGCAATGGCAATACGCCCCAGGCCAGTATCCGTGCGGGTTATGACAAAGCGTTCGCGACCATCGCCGATGCCAACCTCACCACGCTGATTGCCACATTTTTCCTGTTCTTGTTTGGCACCGGCCCGGTAAAGGGATTCGCGGTCACCCTGTCGCTCGGTATCATGACCTCGATGTTCACCGCAATCATGGGTACCAGAGCCGTGATTAATTTTCTTTACGGCGGCAAGCATCGCGTCGCCCAGCTGTCAGTCTGAGGTTTATCATGAAATTCCTGAAGCGTACAACCAAAATTGATTTCATGAGTTTTGCCGGCGCGGCCCTGATACTCTCGATTACCCTGAATGTTCTCAGCATTGTTTCACTGGCGACCCGCGGCCTCAATTTTGGTTTGGATTTCACCGGCGGCACCTTGATCGAAGTAAGCTACCCGTCTCCTCCCACCATTGGAGATGTGCGGCAGCATCTGGCTGCAGCCGGCATGCCCGATTCCGTGGTGCAGTCCTTTGGTACTGCTACCGACATCGTGGTTCGCATCCCGCCCCGTGCCGAAGGAGAGAGCAGCGCCGACATTTCCACCCACGTTCTGGCTGCTCTGCAGCAAGGGGTGGAAGGGAAAGTCGTAATGCGCCGGGTTGAGTTTGTTGGCCCGCAGGTCGGCGACGATTTGACTGACCAGGGGATTCTTGCCGTGATCTATTCCCTGGTGGGTATCTTTTTCTACCTCATGTTTCGATTCCAGTGGCGCTTTTCTGTAGGCGCAGTGGTCGCCACCATCCACGACGTATTTGTGTGCCTGGGGTTCCTTTCGGTGTTCCAGGTGGAGTTCGATCTTACCGCGGTTGCAGCCTTGTTGGCTGTTATTGGTTATTCAGTCAATGATACCGTCGTGGTGTTTGACCGGATTCGCGAAAATTTCCCGCGCATGCTCAAAGCCCTGCCGCGGGACGTAATCAATGCCTCCATCAACCAGACCTTATCGCGTACCCTGATGATGTCATTGACCGTTCTGCTGACACTGATTGCGTTGTACCTGTTCGGCGGCAAGATCCTCCACTCTTTTTCGGTCACGCTGCTCGTTGGCGTGGTAATTGGAACGTACTCCTCAATTTATGTTGCCAGCGCTGCGGTGTTGTATCTCGGGGTCAGTAAATATGACCTCATGCCTGTAGAGAAGGAAGGAGCAAGGGCGGCCGCCGACAGCCGCCCATGACGCAGCTGTTTCAATCCGTTGAATGAAACTTGCCCGCGAATTCATCCGGCTGCCGCTGTCATTTGATGCGGAACGCCTCGCCGGGGAAGTGCATGCCTTGCCAGCAGAGGCATGGCAATCACACCCTACCGGGTACAAGGGCAATTCCGCCATACCATTGATCTCCGTTGGTGGCGAGGCGAATGACGTCTTTTCCGGGCCCATGGCCGAAACAGCCTGGCTCAAACAATCTCCTTACCTGCGCCAGGTTCTCGCCAGCTTCCAGGTTGTATTCGGGCGCTCGCGGCTGATGGGCCTGGCCGGCGGCCAGGAAGTACCTCAGCACAGTGACTCCAACTACCACTGGTTCACCCGCGTACGCATCCACGTACCCGTTATCACCTATCCCGAAGTCATGTTTCATTGCCACGACAAGGCCGTCCACATGGCGGCAGGCGAGGCCTGGGTGTTCGACAATTGGAAGGTTCATCGAGTGGTGAACCCAACCACCGGATTTCGCGTGCATCTGGTTGCCGATACCGTCGGGTCATCGATCTTCTGGGCAATGATTGAACATTCCCTCAAGCACGCGCCCGGCGAACTGGACGTGCAGCACGTTTCATTCAATCCCCACTCAAGCCCGCCATTGATGATGGAGCAGTTCAATACTCTTGATGTCATGCACCCGGGCGAAATGGAGCTCCTTACCGAGGACCTGGTGGCTGATTTGCTGGCCTCCCCCGGCCCACCTGGCAGCGGGGATTTGGCAGGGCAATTTGCCAGCGCCGTCAGGGCCTTTTACCAGGATTGGAAAAGCATTTGGTCCGTTTACGGTTCATCCCAGGCAGGCTGGTCCTTATATGAGAACCGTCGCAACCGCTTGCTTGCCGAGTTGCAGGCAATACGCCAGCCATTGGTGCTAGGCAGTAACGGCTTGATCGCGCAAAGGGTCATGCTGGCAAGGGTGCTGGTAGCATGCGTGAACAAGCCCATCCCGGGTATGAACGAAATCCAGTTTGCCACGTAGCAATTTCAACGGACCGTCCATGCTGCCCAATTTCGCAGAACTCTTCGACCGGCCAGTGATAATTCTGGCTGCCCCTCGATCAGGCAGCACTTTGCTTTTTGAAACCCTTGCCGTCGCGAAGGATACGTGGACCATCGGCGGCGAAAGCCACCACGTCATCGAAGGCCTGCAGTCACTGAATCCAAATTCGGGCATGGTAGATTCCAACAGACTTACCGCGGACCACGTCAATGAGCAGATGGTCCAGCTCATTCGCAGTCGCTTTGCACGCTTACTGAAAGACCGGGATGGCCAGGAGTTCTTCCGGCGCCAGGACATCAAGCGACTGCGTTTTCTCGAGAAAACTCCAAAAAATTCCTTGCGACTTCCGTTCATGGAAAAAATATTCCCGGATGCCCTGTACATTTTCCTCTTCCGTGACGTGCGCGCCAACCTGAGCAGCATGATGGAAGCATGGAAGGCACGGCGCTGGGTAACCTACCCAAACCTGAAAGGCTGGCGAGGTCCACCATGGTCCCTGCTGTTGCCCCCGGGTTGGCAACAGCTCAGTGGCCGGCCGCTGGAAGAAATTTGTGCTTTCCAGTGGGAGAGTGCGAACCGCATCTTGCTGGATGACCTGGAGAAAATTCCCAGGCAGCGCTGGACGACAATCAATTATCAATTGCTAGTGGACGACCCGGAGTCAGCAGCTGAACATCTTTGTACATTTGCCGGGCTTGAAATCGACGAGCATTTGCGGCAAAGAGTGCAGAAGCCTTTACCCTTGTCCCGCTTCACGCATACTCAACCGGCAGTGGACAAGTGGCGCAAGAACGAAATAGAGATTGAATCAGTACTGGACTCGTTGGCAGGAATTGAAGCGCGCCTACAAACACTGGGCTACGCACGTACGCAGACTTAAAAACGAAAAACCCGCGTGGCGAAGCCCCGCGGGCCAGGCTGTGAAATGAAAAATTCGCGTGGCGAAGCCCCGCGGGCCAGGCTGTGAAATGAAAAACCCGCGTGGCGAAGCCCCGCGGGCCAGGCTGTGAAATGAAAAACCCGCGTGGCGAAGCCACGCGGGTTTTGTACTGCTCGATCTTTAACGAATTACTACTTCTTCTTAGCAGCCTTCTTAGCTGGTGCCTTTTTAGCCGGAGCTTTCTTGGCGGCAGCTTTCTTAGCAGGAGCCTTCTTCGCTGCGGCTTTCTTAGCCGGTGCCTTTTTTGCTGCAGCTTTCTTAGGTGCAGCTTTCTTGGCAGGGGCTTTCTTTGCAGCTGGTTTCTTCTTCGGTGCAGCTTTCTTTGCAGTAGCTTTCTTCGTAGCCATGTTTCACTCCTTATCAGGTCGAGCGATTGTTGGATACCAGTTCAAGTTCTTTATCAAACATACTAATTCTTGAACCGAGTGGTAATGCCCAAGTCCTCTACTTTCGCAAACTCTGAACAGATGAACTTGTTTATCGTCTGCAGCATTGCCACGATGCTAATTATAAACTTCGCAATTCGTAACGCAACAATTCATCGTCATTTTGATGAAAATATTTTGCGGGACATTTTGGAAGAAAATTCGGAAAAAATATTTTTAGAGAAATGTTTTCAGAGTAAATGTTGAAATGCAGGCCACAAAAAAAACATTATGTGATCGCGCTCAAGAATGTTCAGTGGAGGAAACTGACCATCGCGTGAGGATAAGTTTTCGCAGTTGCGTCATCAGTTTGTAGGGAGCTGCAATGAGAGTGTTTCTGTTTTCTACATCGTCTTCACCATTAAAGCTCATCACCACACCACCGGCCTCACGCACTATCAGTGCGCCTGCACAAAGGTCCCAGGGCTTGAGCCCCACTTCGAAATAGCCATCAACACGGCCTGCAGCAACCCATGCAAGGTCCAGGCAGGCCGTGCCTGCGCGGCGGAAGTCTTCAACTTTTTCAAACACAGCCTGAAACACCCGGCCATAGGATTTCAAATGTTCGCGACTTCGAAACGGAAACGCGGTGGCCACAATTGCTCCCTCCAGGTCAATGCGACTGGATACCCGCAGCCGCTTGTTGTTAAGGAAAGCACCACCTCCTCGACTTGCAGTGAACAGTTCATCACGCATCGGATCGTAAATCACGCCATGCTCGGTTCGGCCATTTACCTGCTGGGCGATGGAAACTGCGAAGTGAGGATAGCCATGCAGGTAGTTGCTGGTTCCATCCAGGGGGTCGATGATCCAAACAACGTTCCCTGCGCCGGAAGCTCCACCTTCTTCGCAAAGAAAAGCGTGATTGGGGAAGAAGCGTTTAATTTCCCGTACAATCTCGGCCTCACACATGCGGTCAACTTCGGTGACATAGTCATGCCGGGCTTTGCGCAGAATGGGGATGCCCTCCACCTGTAGAAAATGGCGACGCATGATTTCGCCCGCTGCATGGGCAGCGCCAACCGCGATGTTTACGACTGAATGGGTCATAGTAAGGTCATGGTAATTTTTAAATGAAACGGAAAGCGGCACAGGATAGCAGAAGCAACAATGACTTGTCGCAAAAAGCAGCAGGCTTGTTGCAACGTGTGCGCGTGGTTCTGATCAACACCACTCACCCGGGAAACATCGGCGCGGCGGCCCGCGCTATGAAAGTAATGGGGATGCATAATCTGCACATGGTGACACCCATGTTGTTTCCGCATGCTGAGGCAACTGCGCTTGCATCCGGTGCGGATGACATATTGCAGCACGCAACGGTGCACGCCTCGCTGGAAAGTGCCTTAACCGGATGCGGCCTGGTGCTTGGAACGAGCGCCAGGTTGCGCAGCCTGGCCATGCCGCAACTTGATGCTCGTGCTGCAGCGCAAAAAGCGTTTGCCGAAGCAGAGCGACATGACGTGGCACTGTTGTTCGGGCGTGAGCGTTACGGCCTGACCAACGATGAAATGCAGCGCTGCCACGCCCTGGTAAACATTCCTGCCGATCCAGGGTATTCGTCCCTGAATCTCGGCCAGGCCGTGCAGATCCTTGCATACGAATTGCGCATCGCTGCGATAGCTAATGCAGGTTATTCCCTGGATGCGTTGGATTGGGAGCCGGTAGATGGAAACCAAATGGAGTTGTTTTACGTTCATCTTGAGCAAACCTTGAAAGACATTCGTTTTCTCAATCCTGCCCAACCCCGGAAGCTGATGATGCGCCTGCGCAGGTTATTCAACCGGGCACGCCCGGATCAGAACGAGATGAATATCCTGCGTGGAATCCTTGCTGCGACGCAAACGGCAAGAGAGATGAGGGACAGTTTGCCGGATGAGCCCGCAGACGGCTAAACAGGCTCTGTGCTGCAATGCCAGCGAGTGGCCTGCGCATGGGCAGAGACTGAAAATTACCTGAAGAGTTTTTTTGCCAGGTAGGCTGGCAGGGGAATCTGTTTCTTCAGGTCAGGTGCCGCTTCAGGTGTGCCCGCTTTCAAAGCAAACGGGATCACGCCGGCCCACACGGGCGAATCCAGGTCGGCGACAGCATCATCTGGGGGAGCATTGCTGACCTTGACAGTGAATTCACGAATGGGCAGTGCCAGCAAAGTGGTGGCGTTCAGCTCTTTACGCGTGGATGCCCGGACTTCAGCCAGCCGGCCCGGAATGAGGTGTTCCGTCAGGATCTCGAGCCCGCGTTTCTTTTCATCCATGCCGGTGACTGCGGTTGCCCGGCCAAAAATCATTACCGAGCGGTAGTGCATGGACGAGTTAAATGCGGATCGGGCCACCACCAGTCCGTCCAGGTGCGTCACAGTGACACAGCAGTTCAGTCCATCTGCCAGGCTTTTCATCAGGCGGCTGGCAATAGAGCCGTGCAGCAGCAGGCTCTCGCCATCGCGGGCATGGGCCATGGGCAAGACGTAGGGCTGTTGCCCCAGGGAGAAGCCGACATGGCAGATGCGCGCAGCATCGATGATGCCGCAAGCCAGTTCGAAATCACGACTACCTTTTTTCCGCAAACGCCTGAAGCGCATGTCGGGCCCGGTTGAGGGATGGTCTGGCATCTCGGTATTCCTTTGTTTGATAATATGTATGCTACCGGTAAATGCCGGGTGATGTAAGCCAGCTTTGCGGGGAAATGGGAACCTCCTCCAAATGGATCAGGGGCTCCCTGGGAATGCCAGTGACAGCATCAAGCGTGACGAGTGGCGAGGAAAAACCGGAATTCGATTCCTGGGTCGTTGCCGTCTGGCAAGTAGTCCAGGATATTCCGCGCGGCTGTGTCCTGACCTATGGTGAAGTCGCTCGACTTGCCGGCAGTGGTGGCTCGCCACGCCGCGTCAGCCAGGCATTGCGGCAGGCGCCGCGGGATATGAAACTACCCTGGCATCGGGTTATCAATTCACAGGGCAAGATTTCCTTTCCCGTGGGGAGCCAGGGCTACCGGCAACAAAAAGCCCGGTTGGAGAAAGAGGGCGTGGTGTTTCTCAATGGCCGCACCAATTTGCAACGGTACGGTTACTCGGGTGCTCTGGATAAACTGCTTTGGGGAGATTCAATATGAAGGGCGAACCGGATAAGCACCACCTCAGCCCTGGGTGGGCACTCAAACAACTGCCCGGCGAGAAGGGCGCGGACTGGCGCGTATTGTTTGAGCATGGCAGCCTGGAAATCGAGGTTTATGCGCCGCAGGGAACCGATCCGCAAGAACCGCACAGTCGTGACGAAGTGTACGTCATCATTTCCGGCACGGGGTGGTTCGTCAATGGATCACGGCGCAACCGCTTTGAACCTGGTGACCTGCTATTCGTGCCTGCGGGCGTGGCACACAGGTTTGAAGGCTTCAGCAGTGACTTCTCGACCTGGGTTATGTTCTACGGCCCCGAAGGAGGCGAGGCCACTGCTCCAGGGCAGGGTTGACTCGGGAGCCTGGAGGCTCCCTAGACCAAACCCATGCCTTGCGCGTGTTGGTGCAGATGGTCTTCGATAAAAGTCGCGATGAAGAAATAGCTGTGGTCATAGCCTTCCTGCATGCGCAGGTTCAAAGGGTAATGATTGGCGATACAGGCCTGTTCCAGTGTGCTGGGCTTGAGCTGGTCAGTCAGAAAATTGTCTTCTGTGCCCTGGTCTATGAGCAAAGGAAGTTTTTCCTGCGCGTCCCCGATCAGCAAAGCCGCATCGTAAGCCACCCAATCATTCCGGTCCTCACCCAGGTAGGCAGACAATGCCTTTTGTCCCCAGGCGCAGGCGGACGGGTGGCAGATCGGCGAAAACGCCGAAACAGACTGGTACACGCCGGGATTGCGCAGGTAACAAACCAGTGCGCCATGGCCTCCCATGGAATGTCCACTTATTCCCTTGCCTGAGCTTACCGGGAAATTCTGTTCAACCAGCGCCGGCAGTTCCCGTGTTACGTAATCGTACATGCGGTAATGGCCGCTCCACGGGGCCTGTGTTGCATTGACGTAGAAACCTGCGCCGGAGCCAAAGTCATAGCTGTCGTGTTCACCCGGAAGGTCCGTGCCGCGAGGGCTGGTATCCGGGCACACGATAGCCATCCCCAGGCGCGCAGCGCTGCGCTGTGCGCCAGCTTTCTGCATGAAATTTTCGTCGGTGCAGGTCAGTCCGGAAAGCCAGTACAACACCGGCACGGGATGGCTGGCTGCCTGTGGGGGCAGGTAGATGGAGAACACCATGTCGCAGTTACAGGCAGCAGACCGGTGGCGGACACGCTGCAGTGTTCCACCGAAGCAGGCAGTGCGGGAGATGACTTCCATGTCTTCGGGTTTCAGTAAATCACAACTGAACGGATGCTTTCACCGTCGTGCATCAGCTTGAAGGCCTTGTTGATATCATCCAGGCCCATGGTGTGCGTGACCATGTCGTCGATGTTGATTTCCCCTGCCATATATTTCTCCACGTAGCCGGGCAGTTCGGTGCGGCCGCGCACACCACCAAACGCGGTGCCGCGCCAAACCCGACCGGTTACCAACTGGAACGGGCGAGTGCGGATTTCCTGGCCTGCTCCCGCAACTCCGATGATGATCGACTCACCCCAGCCCTTGTGGCAGCATTCCAGCGCGGCGCGCATGACATCAACATTGCCAATGCATTCGAAAGAATAATCAGCGCCGCCGTTGGTCAGCTCGACAATAACGTCCTGTATGGGTTTATCGTAGTCCTTGGGATTGACAAAATCCGTGGCTCCCAGGCGTCGCGCCATGTCAAATTTACTGGTGTTGATGTCCACGCAGACTATGCGCCCGGCCTTGGCCATCACCGCGCCCTGAACAACGCTGAGGCCAATCCCGCCCAGCCCGAAAACAACAATGGTGCTGCCCGGCTCAGCCTTGGCAGTGTTCAGGACGGCGCCTATGCCCGTGGTAATGCCACACCCCAGCAGGCAAACCTTGTCCAGCGGTGCGTCCTTGCTGATTTTGGCCACGGATATTTCCGGCATCACGCTGTACTCGGAAAACGTGGAAATCCCCATGTAATGGAAAATCGTTTTTCCATTGCCGGAGAAGCGACTGGTGCCATCCGGCATCAGGCCCTTGCCCTGGGTGGCGCGGATTGCCTGGCACAGATTGGTTTTGCCTGATTTGCAGAAACTGCACTCGCCGCACTCGGGTGTATACAGCGGGATGACGTGATCGCCCGGCTTTACGCTTTTTACTCCGGGACCTGTTTCTTCAACTATGCCGCCGCCTTCGTGCCCCAGAATGGTGGGAAAAATTCCTTCAGGATCCGCTCCCGAGAGGGTGTACGCATCCGTGTGGCATACGCCGGTAGCAACCATTCGGACCAGCACTTCACCTTGTTTTGAAGATTGCACATCCACTTGTTCAATTTCGAGAGGTTTGCCTGCTTCCCAGGCGACTGCGGCGCGTGATTTCATAAAAGGTCCTATGAGCTCAATAAAACTTCAATGCCCCCGGAAATATCCGGGGGAAGTGGTTAAGGAAACTCTGATTTATTCAGAGTTTCCGCGGTACAGGGCACGGGTTGTTC
>SHZL01000011.1 GCA_009692275.1 Lysobacterales bacterium
AATAGAGACTCGCGATCAATCCCTGAAGAATGCGCACGCCGGGCTCGAAGAGGGCGTGCGGGCTTTGAATCAAAAAGAAGAAGAATTGCGGCAATCGCAAAAAATGGAAGCTATTGGGTTGCTTGCCGGAGGCGTGGCCCATGATTTCAACAACATCCTCATGGTGGTATCCGGATTTTCTGAATTGGCATTGCGCAGCCTGGCTGCGGATCATGAAGCCAGGGGCAGCATTGAAGAAGTACAAAAGGCCAGCAAAAGCGCTTCCTTGTTGACGCGCCAGCTACTCGCCCTCAGCCGCAAGCAGGTTTTCAGGCCCAAGGTCATTAACCTCAACAGCCTGGTTAGCGATCTTGAGAACATCCTGCGCAGGGTAATTGGTGAATCCATAGAGTTCACCACCCAACTGGACCCGGATCTGCACAATGTACTGGCCGATCCCACCCAGATAGAACAAGTCCTGCTTAACCTGGCGCTCAATAGCAAAGATGCGATTGAAACCAGCGGAAAAATAAGCATTGAAACAGCCAACGCCCCGCAGCATGAAGATGTGGCGAATCATCAAGATGATTTCCTGCAAACACCGCACGTTGTCATCACCGTGAGGGACAGCGGCTGCGGGATGGATAGTGAAACACAAGCCCGCATGTTCGAACCGTTCTTTACCACCAAGGAAAAAGGCAAAGGCACCGGCCTTGGATTATCGACCGTGCACGGAATAGTCAAGCAAAGTGGCGGCCACATCCGGGTTGATAGTAAACCTGGCCAGGGAACCGTGATCAGCATCTACCTTCCAGCAGTGTCGCAGACAATCGAGGAAATCGCCGAGGCCAGGGCGATCGAGTCCAATGCCGGTTCAGAAACCATACTGGTGGTGGAGGATGAACCGGACGTGCGCAAGATTGTCTGCCAGTTGTTGACAAACAGTGGTTACAAGGTCCTGGAAGCGCCCGGCCCGGTCGAAGCATTGACGATTTTCAGGCAGTACAACGGTCACGTAGACCTGCTTTTGACCGATGTCATCATGCCCGTTATGAATGGCCGGGAATTGCATGAGCAGATTGCGCTGCTGGACCTCGGCATCAAGGTTCTTTATATGTCTGGTTACACGAACGGCGTGATTGACGATGGCGGCATTCTGCCGGACGGCGTCAATTTTTTGCCAAAGCCCTTCACCCCCGATGCACTGCTGGCAATCGTGCGTAAGGTGCTGGATCGGGGTTAAGTAAACCGTAAGGATTTTCCACGGTGCGGGATCGAGAAAACAGCCAGACAATACCCTGCATCATGCCGAACACCAGCAGCGCCAGGATCTAACTGAGGAACGCGCTCCACAGGTCGAGGCTGCTGCTCTCAAATAGCAGGGCCAGTGGGACGAATACCGCCGTGGGCACAACCAGGTGCCAAAACCAGAATTTTCTGTCCAACGATATGGGCAATGTTGACACCTGAAATTCGCCCGCTGACTGAGGCCACGCTGGCGATTATCGCTGGCCCGGAGTTAAGACCGGGTGAACAGTTCGTTATATTAGAAATAATTGATTTAATTAAGCGGAAATCCGCCAGGGTATGACGCGTGTGCTCAATTGTGTAAGAATTGACCTGCAGCATGAATTCCTCCCCACAGCCACGCTTTTCAATTGTCATTCCGACGTATCAACGCCCGGAAGGGCTGCACAATTGCCTGGCTGCCATCGCCGCCATGGCTAGCCCGAAAAATGAATTTGAAGTCATCGTCGTAGATGATGCCAACGCGGGTAATACCCATGCTGTCACGGAACCGTTCAAGCCTGACCTGAACCTGACTCTGATCAGGCAGGACAACCAGGGGCCGGCATCTGCGCGAAATGCCGGTGCCCGTAGGGCCAGAGGCGACTACTTGTTGTTTATCGATGACGACTGCGTGCCAGGCCCAAAATGGATGGAATGTATAGCTGCCGCGCTGGGCGATGAACCGCGCCTGGCAGTGGGTGGCCGCTGCAGAAACGGCCTTGAAACCAATATCTTCGCCTCTGCGCAGCAGATGCTGATGGACTATTTGCATCAGCACTACAACAACGATCCGACCCATGCCCGGTTCTGTCCTTCCAATAGTCTGGCCGTTCCGCGCCAGGCCTTTCTGGACCTGGGAGGCTTCGACACAGGTTTTTCATTTGCGGGGGGTGAAGATCGCGATTTTTCTGCCCGCTGGATCGAGAGTAATGCGCAGCTTGTTTTCTCTACGGATGTCCATGTGCTGCACATGCACCACATGGGATTTTTGGCCTTCATCAAGATGAACATTCACTACGGCCGCGGCGCCCGGCGATTTCACTTGAAAACGACGGCGGACGGTAAACGGCGCGGGTTGGAATCCGCGCGGTTTTATGTTGGGCTGATCACTTTCCCTTTTGCGCACCAGGATCCAGTCCGGGCGACCGTGCTTTGTGGCTTGCAAATCCTTGGCCAGTTGGCCCACGCCGGTGGCTATCTGGCGGAGAGTTTCTCGGCAGCGACGCTCAGGCGCTCTGCCTGAATCTCAAGCGGGTATCACCCGCTGAACGGAACCATAGTTCAAGCACCAACAGGTTCCATAGCAGGTAAGAAGCCTGCGGTGTATGCATAGAATGTCCTTCGACGAGGTACTTCACATGAACAGGGTCGAACAGGCCGCGTTCGCGTGCGACCTGGCTGAGCAGCGTGTCGCGCAACATTTCGTGCAACGGCCCGCTGAGCCATGCTGCGACCGGCAAGCCGAACCCCCGTTTCTCCCTGCCCAGCACACTGGGCTCCACCAGGCCCCTTAATGCCTGCCTGAGTATCCATTTCCCGGTCTTTCCCCTGAGCTTATGCCGGCCGGGAATTGAGGCCACAAACGCTGCAAATTCATGATCGAGGAAAGGCGAGCGCACTTCAACCGAGTGGGCCATGGCCGCAATGTCCGCCTTGGTCAGCAAATCATCGGCGAGGTAACTGCGCTGATCTACGTCCAACATGGCATTGACGGGGTCGGTGGCCACCGATTGGGCAAACAGATCAGCCAGCCATTCCACCGGATCATCGAGGCCTGCTGCCGCGGCGAATTCCGCCGAATAAAGTGCGCCCGCCGTTTTGGCGTCGTTGTGAAACAACCACCGGCCATACACGTGGTCAGGCGACTCATGACGGCTACGGAGCACATCGACCAGCCCCAAAAGCGGGCTATCAGAGGGCAGCGACGAAGGTAATAAACGCCCCAGGATAGTTCCTGAAGCCTGGCGTACGCTTCGCGGTAACAGCCAGATGGCGCGGGCAATGCGGTGTTTCCGGTAGCGCTCATAGCCCGCAAATGCCTCGTCTCCTCCCTCGCCCGCCAGGGCGACCGTGATATGCCGGCCCGCCATTTCCGACAGGCACCAGGTCGGCATGGCGGAGGAGTCTCCGAAGGGTTCGTCAAAATGCCTGACAATGGCGGGAATGAGCACCGTGGGATCCGCTGACAAATGCAACTCATGGTGTTCAGTTCCCAGGTACTTCGCTGCCGTGCGGGCAAATGTACTCTCGTCATGACTGGCCTGGTCGAAACCAATACTGAATGTCTGTACTTTCTGGCTGCTGTGGCGGCATACCATGGCTGCAATGGCATTCGAATCGATGCCGCCGCTGAGGTAAACCCCCCACGGCACCTCCCCCATCAAGTGCAGCCGAACAGACTCTTCCAGCCGGTGGGCAATTTCTTGCTCAAGTTCCGCAACCGGGAGGCGGTTCGGCGGAACCGCGTAGTCAAGACGCCAATAGCGTCGCAGGCTGGCCTTGCCTTTTTCAAACACGAGCTGATGCGCCGCAGGTAATTTGTTCACCGCGCGAAAGATTGAACCGGGAGCAGGAATATAGTCCATGGTCAGGAATTGATGAATGGCGGCGGGGTCAATGTCGAGCGCCAGTTCATCGTCCTGCCTGAGAGACTTGATCTCCGACGCAAAGCTGAACCGTCCAGGCTGGTTTGCATAGTAGAGGGGCTTCTGGCCGAAACGGTCGCGAGTCAACAGCAATCGCTGGTTTTCCGTGTCCCAGATCGCAAAGGCGAACATGCCCCGAAGATAATTGACACAGTCATCACCATAAAGCCGGTAGAGGTACAAAATGACCTCGGTATCGCTTTTTGATTTGAAACGAAACCCCTTACGTTCGAGCATTTTCCGCAGCACGTCGTGGTTGTAAATTTCGCCATTGCACACAATCCAGATCGTTTCGCGCTCGTCGCACATCGGCTGCTGGCCGGCCGGGCTTCTATCCACGATGGCGAGGCGCCTGCACCCCAGCCCGGCGGAACCCAGTATCCGCGTACCCTGGTGGTCCGGCCCACGGTGGGTCAGCACCCTGGTCATTCGTTCCAGAAGATCTGGCGGCACGGGCGCGCCGTCGTGTTGGACGATTCCGCTTATTCCGCACATGCCGCCAATCTTGCCAGCGTCATCCTGCTAACCCTTATGCAGGTCGCGAGAGACCATGCTGCCGAGGTAGCCGGAAAATTCGCCCATGCTCCAGCAGGTCATGCCGGCAAAGGTTTGCAGGCTGGACCTGAAGAAAAAAGGAAGCTGGCAACCCCTGGCCCGGATGCGCCGGAACGCGCGGCCAAACAGGATAAAGGGCAATAGTGGCGCCGTAACGGCATGCAGCAAAAGCCGCCATCGTGACAGGCCCTGGTAACGGGCCCGAGCGTCCGCAAAAAATTTGCCGTGCTCGTATTCATGCCCCAGCAAATGAGGGAAGTCGGACGGGTTGATATGGGCAACGCGGATTCGGGGGTCGAGGTAGGGTCGTTTGCCATCCGCTGCCATGGCCCAGTGAAACACGCTGTCCGAACAGTAGCCGGATTCCTTGAACGGCCCCCAGCGCTCAAAAGCGGATCGCTTCATGCTGAGGCAACACGTAGGAATCTCGTTGACGAATCCCTCCGGGGCTCCGGGTGCCCAGTAGTTGAACTCGGTAAAGTAGTATGCCCACCCGGTTGCATTTTCCGGATTGGCGTTATCCACGATTCCGCCGATAACACCGAGGTCACGAAGCTGCGCCTGCGCTATCGCCTCGACCCAGCCTGGATCGGCAATGCAGTCGGCATCGGTAAAGGCGAGGATTTCACCCGTGGCCTCCCGGATACCGCGATTCCTGCCTGCGCCGGGATAGAGCCGCTGCTCCGACCGGATCAGTTTCACATCCGGAAATCGCGCAGCCACCAGATCGCCACTGCCGTCGGTGGAACTGTCTACCAGGATGATCTCAAACGGAACCGAAGTTTTCTGCGCCTGCAGGGCTTCGAGTGCCAACGGGAGCGTATTACGGCTATTGTATGAAGGAATGACTATGGATACTTTGCATCTTGCCATTACGGTTTTCGCCCCTGGACAGGGGGAGTGTAAGACACCTCTTGCCGGACGGGCAACTTGACTGTGATTTGATCAATGACATTTCGCCATGCCGGGACAATTGCTGAAAACGATGTGCTCAAGACCGACATCTGCATCGTTGGTGCAGGCGCAGCCGGCATTACATTGGCCCTTGAGCTGGAGAACTCCCGTTTCCGCGTATTGCTGCTGGAAAGCGGCGACACGGGGCCGCTGGAAGCAGCGGATGAACTGAATCAGCTGGAAATCGCCGGTCACCCACTCAACGTTGCAGCCCGGGTACGCAGGCGTTGCCTCGGCGGAACGACCGTAGATACCTATGGCCGTTGTGTGCTACCGGATGCCATCGACTTTGAGTCCCGCCCCTGGGTGACCGATTCCGGCTGGCCGATCAGTGAAGAGCACATCAGGCCTTTTTATCCTCAGGCAGCGCGCATCGTCGGCCTGGACCGACCGGAATTACTGGAACGGGAGCACTGGTTGGATCACCCGGTCTCGCAGTCGTTTGCCCATGACAACTTGAATGTGCGTATTCACCGGTGGGGTCGTTATATCGATCTGGGACGGGCATGGGGAAATCATCTGCGCCGTTCCAGGACTGTCGAAGTGCTGCTGCAGGCTACCGCCGTGGATTGCCGGGCCGGGGAAAGCGGCACCCGAATACAGCAATTAGCCGTCCGCGGCCTGAACGGTGTGCACTTCGCGGTGCAGGCCCGGGCTTTTGTGCTCGCTTGTGGTGGTTTTGAAAATCCCCGCCTGTTGCTATTGTCCCGGCAAGGAGAGTCCCCACCCGCAATGAACTGGAACCCGGTCGGCCGCTATTACATGAGCCATCCCCGGTCAGAAACGCTCGCCACGCTGCAACTGAACCAGGATAAGCCGCATCTGGGAAAAGCGGTCCGCGCACTGGTGCTGCATCGTGATCAAAAAGCCCGGGGGCGCCTGCAGTTCGGTTTCAGCCCGTCCGAATTGCTGCAGAGAAAAGAGGGTCTGTTGAACGTGAGCGGCTTTTTTTACGCGGTCAGTGATGCAAAGGTGCTGGCGGCACAACGGGCACTGGCAGATTTCACCACCCCACAGGCCACTGGCCGCACCGCGTTTCTTGCCAGGCTGGGAGCTTTGGGAGGGCATCTGCCAACGCTTGCGCAAGGGGCCATGGGTCGACTGATGGCCAAACCTGTTCGTCCCCATCACCTGGTGATGGTGGATCAATGCGAGCAGCCACCAGACCCGGGGAGTCGCATCACGCTGGGCCAGGGCAGCGATCGCTTCGGCAATCCTTTGGGCAAACTTGACTGGCGCATCGCCGCGGCAACCACCACGAGCCTGAGACGATTACACGGTTTGCTGTTCGAGGCATTCCAACGCCAGGGCCTGGGTCGCCTGCAAAGCCGCTTGCTGGATGATCCGGACCTGGTTCCAGACTACCAGGACTGCGCCCATCCCACGGGCACCACGCGCATGAGCGTGGACGATCAGCACGGAGTGGTAGACTCCACCTGCAGGATTCACGGACTGCAGAACCTGTTTGTGGCGGGCAGTTCGGTGTTCCCGGTTGCAGGTCAGGCCAACCCGACGTTTACGATTATTGCCCTGGCGGCCCGGCTTGCACACCATTTGCGGGATACACTCCCGGAAGTAAAGTAGGAAATGAACCCTTGGCCTACCCCGATATCCCCATCTGGCTTGAACTGACGCGACTGGGACGCGACTTCGCCCGGTCCGGCGCTCGCTCCCTGCTCCCGCAAGCAACGCTTGCAGGCATTACACGCCACTGCCTGTTCATGGGTGCGCCGCGCACCGGCCAAAGCCTGGTCGGTGCCATGCTGGACGCTCACCGCAATGTCGTAGTGGCCCATGAGCTGGGTGTCCCGAAATACCTGGCGGCACACTTCAGCCTTCGCCAGGTGCGCCTGCTGCTAGTGGCGAATTCACGCCAACAAGCAGCCCGCGGACGCAGGCATATCCATTATTCGCACGCCATCCCGGGACAGTGGCAGGGACGGTTTGAAAATGTACAGGTAATCGGCGACAAGCATGGCGAGGGATTCCTGCTCAGCGTGCAGGCGCGTCCCTGGCTGGCGCAGGCCCTGATTGAGCGCCTGGACCCGCTTTATTTCATCCACGTGGTCCGCAACCCATTCGATGCCATTGCAAGCATAGCCGGCAACGCCAAGCGTACTAAATCCGTCGACCAGACGCTAAGCTACTTTGAGCGTTTATATGCGGCCCTGGTTACGGTGCAGCGCCAGCTTGCACCCGGTCGCATCCACGAGCTCCGGTTCGAAGACCTGCAGTCTCATCCGCGCGAGCAACTTGCACGGGTATGTCAATTCCTTGAGGTCGACGCACCCGCCGACTATCTCGATGCGTGCGCATCCATTGTCCTCAGGGATTTGCCAGATCACCGCAACACGGTGCACTGGGATGATTCAAGCCGGCACAGGGTCGAGGCCCTGATTCAAAAATATCCATTCCTGTCCGGCTACGCATTTGAAGATTGAGACACTGACATGACAAAACTCTCATCAAACCCCGCGGAAATTTCCGTAGCGCTCATCACCATGGATAATTTCCGTTCGCTGAGCCAGCTGCTGCAGTACATCCAGGCACAGACCGCAAAGGCACGCATCGAAGTTATCATTATCTGCCCCACCCTTGCGGAACTCGCGCTGGATGTCGAACAACTGCAGGGTTTCGCCGCATTCAAAGTGGTTCCCATTGGCCCTATCAATAATCTGCACGAGCCGCGCATTGCGGCTATGCGCAATGCCACCGCACCCATCGTCGCGTTTACCGAAGACCACTGCTTCCCTGCTCCGGAATGGGCTGCTGCCCTGATCGAAGCGCACCGGGGTCCGTGGGCAGCAGTTGGACCTATCATCGGTTTGGCCAATCCGCAGCACCACCGGGCCTGGGCATCCTATTTCATGCAATACGGTAACTGGGTGGCGGGCAGCGGCAGGCTGGGTGGCGAGTCCAGTGATGTGGCCGGACATAACAGCAGCTACAAACGCGATGTGTTGCTGGCCTATGGTGCAGACCTTGACCGCCTGATGGTGTTTGAAACCACTCTGCACGAGGAACTGGTTGCTCGAGGCCACCGTTTGTATGTTGCCGCGGATGCCCGGTCCTACCACGTATTCATCACCCGCTTAAGGCCTTTCCTGGTAGAACACTTCCATATCGGACGGCTGCTGGCTGCAACCCGAAGAAGACGCTGGTCCGCGGGACGTCGCCTTGTTTACGTGCTGGCAAGTCCGCTTATTCCCCTGGTCCGCTTATACCGTATCCTCGGCATGATCAGGAAAAATGACCTGCAGAAGGACCTGCTGCCGGGAATTGTTCCACCCCTGTTGGCAGGCTTGCTGGTCAGCGCAGCCGGTGAGTGTGCCGGTTACGCAACTGGCATAGGGCGGGCTGCGGAAGAATCCGTCGACCTGGACATGAACCGCTGGCGCTATGTCATGGACGAGGAAAAAGCCGTGCTCTGGTCAGGGAAAATGCTGCGGTTTTCGCCGGAACCGCCCCGCCCGGGCAAGGGCGCAAAGCTGTCACACCCCGGACAGCCCGGCTGAATCAGGTGAGCCAGCCCGGAAATTCCCGACCAGCGAATTTCTCGAGCTGGCGGACTTCCGGGCGGAAGATCGCGTTCAGTTCGCTGCGCAATCCAGGGTCCAGTTGGGGGCGGGTCATGGGCGTGGAAAACATCCAGTACAACAATTGGTCGCTGTGATGGCTTAGCGCTCGCTGCGTGGGCATGTGCAGTGGTAGCTGCCCCAGTGCGCGCAGGGCGTGACGGCCAAAGTTACGGTGTATGGCAGCCCCCAGGGCATTTTTTCTCCTTTTACCGGCAGTTGGATGACGGACAACATCAAAGGCCGGACTTGAGAAATGTGCATCGACCCCGAGGAAGTGGAATATCTGCCGTAGCGTTTCTTTTCTGCGGGTCATGAAACTGTCGTAATCCACGATCAGAAAACGGCTCGCATCGAAATACGCCAGGAACTGGCTGAGCTGGGTGAAATACAGGCTTTCAGAGACATAAACGTTTCCCAGGGGGTTTCCCGAAAACGCTTCCCCAGGTTCAGCATGCTCCAGAAGCTCGCAAACGTTGTGCACATACCTCGAAATCATCCGCTCCACGGGATCCCTCACCATGTAGATGAATTTTCCGTGGGGAAGTACCTCGGACATCCGCTGCGCTACGCCCTGTTGAACCGGATAGTGCGAATATCCACCGCCAAAACTTTCGACCAGCACCCGTCTGTGCGGAAACTGTTGCCGGTACCACTCCTGCCCGCGACGCCAATTGCCCGGGTCGAGGAAGAAATGCACTTCCTTGCTGCGCGGCACTCCTATTTCGGGGTGGGCGTGCAAGTAGTAATGCAGGCTGGTGGTGCCGCACTTGGAAGCACCTATACAGACGGCATCAGGCAGCGGGGGAAGTGTCATTGGAATGAAGCCTTAGCCAAAGGAAACATTTTCTCACAAATTGTCCACCGCCCTTGATACGCGGTAGTATCCTTCGACCACCATCAGGAACCCCACCATGGTTTGGCCACGACGAAATCACCGCGCTTTTGTCGGTAGCAACCCTGCCTTGTACGACTTTGAGGGGGCCAGCCAATTTAACCTCCTTACCCTGCTTGGTTTGCGCGAAGACCAGTACGTGCTGGATATAGGCTGCGGTTCATTGCGAGCCGGCAGGTTGTTGATACCCTATTTGCAGCGGGGGCATTACTACGGGCTGGATCCCGACAGATCTTTGGTCCTGCAGGGAGTAAAAAACGAGGTAGGGGATGACCTGCTGAAGCTGCGTGAACCCGTTTTTGTGCACAACGCGGACTTCAAACTGGGTCAAGTCCAACAGCCCTTCGATTTTATTCTGGCCAACTCGATATTCAGCCATGCCAGCCGGGAGCAGATTCTGCTCTGCCTCAGGCTGGTGGCGGAGACTTTGGGTGGGAATGGCATTTTCCTCGCAAGCTACTATCCTGGCGAGAAAAGTTACGCAGGCGAGGCCTGGGTATATCCGGAAAACGTGTGTTACCGGTCGACAGACCTGGTCGAAATGGCAGCACTGAACGGCATGCACCTCGCGGAGATTGCCTGGCCCCACGTCAATGATCAGCGATGGGTCATGATTGCCCGGCATGAGGAAAGTTTGGCCAGGTTCAGGCTGGACGATCAGGATGTGCTGCTGGCAGAACAGGCTGCCCGACAGGCCGCCAGTAAACTGTATCGGGAAATTACCCGCGATCCCGTGTATGGATGGCTGGTGAGAATCCGCGCCTTGCTCACCGAACTGGGGTTTAAAAAGCCGCGGGCCTAGCCCGGCCTTTCCCGATCCAGCAATGCCTGTTTGCGCTCAACGCCCCAGCGATAACCTGACAGGCTGCCATCGCTGCGCACCACCCGATGGCACGGGATAGCCACTGCCAGCTTGTTCGCGCCGCATGCTTGCGCAACCGCTCTCATTGATTTCGGCGCGCCAATATCCTTTGCAATGGCTGCATAACTGGCCGTTTGACCCATGGGTATTTTGCCCAGGGCCTTCCAGACACGCTGCTGGAACGCGGTACCACGAATATCCAGTGGCAGCTTCAACTCGGAGCCCGGTGCATCGATAAAGGATACTACCCGTGCGATCCAGTCGTCGAAATCGGCATCCCCGCCAACGAGTTCGGCCCGGGGGAATTGTTCCTGGAACATCTGTAGTAGCTCTTCGGCCGTGTCGCCGAGCAAAATCGAACACACGCCCTGGTCGGTTGCACCAACCAATATGGTCCCCAGCGAACACTCTCCCAGCGCAAAACGGATGGTCTCGCCCGTACCGCCGGCACGCCGTTTGCGAGGTGTCATTCCCAGGACTTGCCGTGAGGTTTCGTAGAATCGCCCACTGGAACTGAACCCCGCGCCGTAAATGACTTCTGTAACCGAGTCTTTCGTAGCCAGGCCGTCCCGCACTTTCTGGTCCCGCTGCGCGGTCGCATACGCCTTGGGCGTCAGCCCGGCGATTTTCCTGAAGATGCGGTGAAAATGATGCTTGCTCAGGCCCACCGTCGCGGCCAGTTCATCCAGGTTTGGTGCGTGCTCCGCCGATTCAATCAAACGGCAGGCCTGGACCACAACGGCTGCGTAGCGCTCGTCTGCTGAAGCATCATCCGGGTGACAGCGCATGCATGCGCGGAACCCGGCCGCTGCCGCGTCGGCGCCGCTATCAAAGAACACCACATTCTTTCTGTGGGCCGTGCGCGAAGGACATGAGGGGCGGCAATAGATGCCGGTGGTTCGAACCGCATAATAAAAATGACCATCCGCTGCCCGCTCACGACCGGCTACTGCGGCCCAGCGGTCAGCGGCATTCGCGTACGCGCTTTTTGTTCTCTTTGCATGCAGCATGGCAACCTTCTCCAGACACTAGCCCCATAAACGATGTGAGACATTTTACCCGTGCGCTGGCAATGAAAACTCCGGGTCTTGCTTTTGAATTCAGAAAGTCAATCAGCCGATGTGGAACAACCCTTCCGCAACCATGACGCAACTGCCGCCGATCCAGACAGATGCGACCTTTCCCGCTGCCTTCTCCGCACGGGCATCCAGGACGCTGGGCCTGCCCATTTCCACGCCCTGGGCAATTTTCCATGAAAAATGCCCGCTTTCCGCGCTATCGAGCTGAGCCAGCAGGCCACACAGGGCACAGTTGGCGCTGCCGGTAGCCGGATCTTCAACCGCTCCATCGAATGGCGCATACATGCGGGCGCGGATATCAAACTCGTCGTCGCTACGTGCATACAAATGCACATCGGGCCTGATCCCCAGGTTTTGCAGCTCTGCAAATCCGGCAAGGTTTGGCCGTGCGCGCTGCAAGGCGGCAACATCGCGCAACTCAACAATCAGAAACGGCAGCCCGACCGAAGCCACCTGCGGCTTATGGGATGTCGTCAGTACCTCGTCGGTGTGCAGCGATAATGCGTGCGCAACGGCATCAGCCGTCGCTGTCTTGCCAATTGTTAAAGCCTGCGGCGCCTTGAGTTCACAGGTGAGTATCGCGTCATCCTGCAGCCTGATGCTGATCGGGACCACGCCCGCTTCTTCCTCGAAGCGGACCTCGATCCCCCTCTCTGCCACAAACTGTTCGGCAGCACCCAGTTCACCTGTCGTCGCCAAAACAAATGCCGTTCCAATGTTGGGGTGGCCGGCAAAAGGCACTTCCATTGTGGGTGTATAGATCCGCAGTTTGCGGGTGCCCCCGGTTTCCGGCGGGAAAACAAATGTAGTCTCGGAAAAATTGAACTCCCGGGCGATCGATTGCATTTGCTGCGGGCCAAGTCCGGTCGCCTGGGGAAATACGGCCAGCGGATTGCCGCCAAACCGTTGGTTCGTGAATACGTCACATATGTAATACTTGAACGATCGCATGTGGGCAGCTTACCGCAATAAATGCCACACACACTGCCAGGACGGTGGCGCATGATTCGGAATTTTATTGCTGCGGTGGGTTTCATTGCCATCATTTGGACCGGAACAGGCCAGGCCGATTCACCACAAGCTTGTGGTGAAGATATGGACTGTTTGCGCCAACTCCACTCCACCCACCGGGTGAAAGAAGCCAGTTACTGGCTTGCATATCAGGCCTTACCCATGGATAGCCGCATCCTTGCGGCGCCGGCGAAACTGGTTGAGTACCTCAACCTGGATAACCAGATCTATGGTTTCCCCAATCGGCCCCGAATCGCCAAGCCCGAAAGGCAATTCCTCAAGGATATCAATGCAGCCATCAATGAAATCCCCGCCGCGGTAAAAACCCTGATCGATGGACGCCTGATGGGGGTTTTCCTGGTGGAAGACCTGGGCGGAACGGGTTTCACGGACTATGTTTACGATGCACAGCACATGCCGGTTGGCGCCTTTGTGGTGCTCGACGCTGGCGTACTGACGAAGTCAGCGAACGCCTGGGCCACGTGGAAAGAAAGCACTCCGTTTGTAGCAGACCCGGGATTTAAGCTGCACGCGAACATTGAAAGTGACGCGGATGACAATCGAAAACAGGCTTTGCAGTACATCCTGTTGCACGAATTCGGGCACGTAGCAAGCGTTGGGCGCGACTTCCACCCCCGCTGGGACGAATGGGATTGCAAAAAAAATCCCCCGGAACAATTTCCTTTCTTCGAGCTGTCGTGGCAGCTGAACGGTTCCCCGGACTGTAAGGTCATATCAAAGTTCGACCAGTCCGGGTTTTCCTATCGTGTGGACGTGATTTACTATTTTGGCGCGAAACTGGCTCAAGCAGTCAGCCCGGAGGTTTATACGCAACTGGAGCAAACCAACTTTCCCAGCCTGTACGCGGCAAATATGCCCGCCGATGATTTTGCGGAATCGTTTGTGACCTATGTACATCAAATCCTGATGGGCAAGCCGTTTGAGATCAGGATTGACCGGCAGGAGCAGCGACTGACCACGTTTACCGGTTGCTGGGGCGCTGCACGCTGTGTGGCCAAACAGGCAATGATTGCCAAGCTGTTCACTAACTAGATGGACATCGCACTACTTGCCTGGGGCTTTCTGTTCAGTTCGATAGGACTGAGTTTTTTCATGTACGGCAAGAGCCAGAAATCACTCATCCCCTTGAGTTGCGGGCTGGTTCTGATGATCTATCCTTACTTCGTTTCAAACTCGACCTGGATGGTTGTTATCGGAGTGGTTCTTAGTGCCCTTCCCTACTTCGTCAGGCTCTGATCCGACGCTACCAGGCACAGTGCCGGGGCCAGGGAGCGGTGAATTCTTTCTGGACACGCCGTGAATACATCCATGTAGGCTCCTCGCCAGCTTCCCTGCTGGCGACGGTCCAGAAAGAACTCCCCACTCCCCGTCCTCGGACGCTGGGTGCTGCGACGCATTACCGAATGAATCCGCACGTTTGAACGGCACTGCGGTGCCAGAACGACAAGCAAACCGGGGCGGGGAGCCTTTTCCGGGAGTGTATGCGGCAGGGATGCCGCATCCAAGCCTACAGGGATGTATCTACGGCGTCTCCCGGGAAAGGGTACCGGACGCGGGTTGCGCTCCCTGGCCTCGGCACTGTACGTACAGAAATATCAATCCAGCGCCTGACGAATGTCCTCGATCAAATCATCCGGGTGTTCAAGGCCCACGGAAATGCGGATCAGATTCGCCGGTGAGGTGGGGTTGGCGCCCTCGGTGGAGGCGCGAGGCGAAGCGCAGCGCCGACTCACGACCTCCCTTGAATTGCGCTGACAACATCCCGCCGAAATCACTCATCTGTTTGCTCGCGATGGCGTGGCAAAGGTATTGTCGCAAGCTAACAGCGCACCGCGTCCGTGGGCCATTTCAGCCAAAGCTGCGATATCGGTAATTGCCAACAAGGGATTAGACGGCGTTTCAGCCCAGATCAGACGCGTGTTTTGACGTAACGCAGCGCGTACTTTATTCAGCTGGGTCATGTTCACGTGCTGCGCTTCAATGCCACATGAGCCCAGGAATTCCGCGCCCAAAAAACGCAAGCCGGTGTAGCAGTCAGCCGGAATCAATACATGCGATCCAGTCGGCAGGCTTTCCAGCAAACCGGTCATGGAAGCCATGCCCGAGGCGTAAGCCAGGGCGGCTTCGCCGCCTTCCAGAGCGGCCAGACATTCTTCCAATCGATCCTGCGTGGGGTTTGATTCGCGCTGGTACTCATAGCCTGCAACCCGCTCGCCCGCCGGGCCGTGTTTGAACGTCGTGGTCAAATGCAAAGGCGCTGCAATGGCGCCGGTTTCCGGGTCCGCTCTTGCACCGGCGTGAACAGCAAGGGTTTCAAAGCGCATGCATATCTCCAGTCAGTCATTCACAAATGGTTGGTTCAGGAATCGGCAACCTGGGACATCGCCATTCACTGCAGCCTGATTTTCATTTCCCGCGCCAGCAATGCCCAGGCCAGTATTGCCTGCAGCGTCAAAGAAAGCACCGACACATACCACAAGTGATGAATTTCAAACCACGGTTGCGTCGATAGCCATATAGCCGGCAACACGAAACTGATGACACGACTGCCGCTAATTAGCAGGGAAGGCAGGGTATTGCCCATAGCCTGGAACATACCGGAGCAGGTGAAAACGAGGCCGTTGGCGACAAAATTGTACGAAATAATCCGCAGGAAGTCGGCGCCGGCGGCCAACACTGCCGGTTCATCTGAGAAAATGGCGATCGGCAGGTCGGGTCGAATTTGGCACAACACAGTCAACACCAGCATGAGGCAACTGAGCATCACCACTGCAGTCCTGAAGGTCAAGCGCACCCGGTCAAACTTTCCAGCCCCCATGTTTTGTCCGGCCACCGGGGCGGTGGCAAAAGCGATGGCCATGGCTGGCAGGAAAATCGCCTGCATCACCCGCGAACCGATGCCGAAGCCAGCCTGTGCTTCGGCCCCAAAGCCGCTGATGGTCCAATAGATCACCCCCATGAACAAAAACATGAACCCGAACTCAGCACCGGGCGGCAGCCCCACTGCCAGAATGCGCCGCCAATTCAAGGCACGCGGCCGCATCAGCGCAGAATGGAATTCCACGAAGCGCTCCAGCCGATGGAAGTAGAGGAACATCAGCAGCACGCCAACAGCTACTGAGATCGACGTGGCCAGGCCGGCACCAACTACGCCCAGCGGCATCCCGGTAAGCCATCCAGATATGAGGATGGACATAAAGCCGCGTTGAGCAGGACCGTTAAAATCTGCACCACGATGGTAGGTTTCACTATCCCCGTCCCGCGCAGGGCAGAGCCCATGGCGATCAATGCAAACTGCAGGCCCATGCCCGGCAGGAACCAGTAGAGATAGGCCGTTCCAGCCTTTACCGTGGCCTCGTCGGCTGCAAGAGTAGTCAGGTAGTACTCGGCCCCGGTATAGCCTCCTGCCAGGGTGATCGTTGCACACAATGCCGCAAGGCCAAGGCTCTGGTTGAAAATCAGGTTGGCCACGTCGCGGTCCTTACGCCCCGCGGCATGGGCAATCAGCGCCCCGGTGCCTACGCCCAGCACCTAAGTCAGAGCCATGACCAGGAACTGGAGGTTTCCTGCGGCACTGACGCCGGCAATGGCCTCATCACCCAGGCGCGCGACGAAGTACAGGTCCACCAGGTAGTACAGCGTCTGGAACACCATACCGATGCCAATAGGCAAGGCCATGCGCACCAGGTGAGAAGCGATGGAGCCTTCAGTAAGATCTTTCATTGTTGGATATGCTACTTGGGGAAGCTAGATACTCCGCATCCTGCCACGTTTGTGGACGGGGTGAAACTTTGACTTGAACAGCTCCGTCAATGCAAGCTGCGCTGAGCGGAACTGACAAACCCGCGTATGATTATTAAGGACCCGAATGCGGGTGCCCAAAGGATGACCAGGCATGACTATCACCCACCTCTACGTCCACCTCTACGGCCCTCTCTACATCATGATCCGGCGCTGACCATGGCAGCAGCCGATTTCGATCAGCTCGTCAGGCAGGCCAGCCACCTGGTCAGTTCCGGCCGTTGGGATGAAGCGGAGCCGGTGTGGCTGGAGGTGCGCAAACTGCAGCCACAACACCCGCAGGCATTATTCAGCCTCGGCGTGCTTGCATTGAAGCGTGGAGATACCAGCAGTGCCTGCGATTTGCTGCGTGCTGCGCGCGCCGTCACGCCGCAGGACCTGGTGCTGCTGATGACTCTGGCCACTGCTTGTCGCGAACTTCCGGACCCTGCAGCCGAGCGCGAAGCCATCGAGGCGGCACTGGCAGTCGATGCCTATTTCCTCCCGGCGCTGCTGGCCAAGGGCAGCTGGGCCGAGCGTAATGGGACAGCGCTTGAAGCAGTGCTGATTTACACCAATGTTCTTAAAGTTGCTCCGCAAAAAGCACTGTGGCCCGAATCGCTGCGTGCCCAGCTTGAGCATGCCCTGGCGCTAGTCAACCGGCATTCAGAAAACTATGGCGCGCACCTGGAGCAGCGCCTCGCAGCAGCCCGGCGGAATTTGCCCCCTGCGCTTGCCGACAGGTGGCGCGAAGCCGCGGCCATCCTGTCCGGCCGTTCCAGGCCGTTTCACTCGGAGTCGAACCAACTGTATGTGCCGCGACTCCCGGCCCTGCCTTTTTTTGATCGAGCGGACTTTCCATGGGTTGCAGCCCTGGAAGCCAGGACCGATGTCATTCGTGCCGAGCTCGAGTCCATGTTGCAATCCGAACTCGCGCGCTTTGACCCCTACATTGCGCGCAAACCCGGCGAGCCGGTAAACCAGTGGCAGGAACTCAATCACTCAAAGCGCTGGAGCGTCTTGCACCTGTGGCGCGGCGGCGCACCCGTGCAGGAGCATCTGGACCGCTGCCCTGAAACAGCCAGGGCACTTGCGCAGTTACCGGCAGCGGACATTCCGGGGCATGGCCCCAATGCCGTGTTTTCCGCCCTGGCACCACATACCCATATCCCGCCTCATAACGGCGAGAGCAATGCGCGGCTGGTTGCGCATCTGCCCTTGATTGTTCCTGCTGGCTGCCGCTTTCGTGTGGGCTTTGAGGAGCGGCGCTGGACTGTCGGAGAGGTTCTGCTGTTCGACGATACCATCGAGCATGAAGCCTTCAACGACAGCGGTGAACTGCGCGTGGTGTTGATCTTTGATGTCTGGAACCCTTTGCTCACTTCTGCCGAACGCGACATGGTGCGGGAGATGACCATAGCCGCGCGTGAGTTTCGCGCTTGACCGGCAGCCTGCCATGAACACGCCAACGCAAGTGGATGTGCTGGATACCGCGCGGCTGGCTGCCTACCTGGAAGTCAACATCAGTGGTTTCAAAGGACCGCTGAAGCTGCAAAAGTTCGCCGGTGGCCAATCCAACCCGACCTTTCTGCTGGAATCGCCGTCAGGAAAATACGTGCTGCGGCGCAAGCCGCCCGGGCAGGTGTTGCAATCCGCACACGCTGTCGATCGCGAGTTCCGCGTGATATCCGCGCTGGCTGCAACCGAGGTTCCCGTGGCAAGAGCCATTCACCTGTGCCGCGACGATGCGGTCATCGGCAGCATGTTTTACTTGATGAGCTATGTCCCGGGGAGGATCTTCTGGGATGCTGCCCTGCCCGAGCTTCACCCGGAACAGAGACCTGCAATCTACGACGCGATGAACCGAACCCTGGCTGCCCTGCACTCGGTGAACGTCGATGCCGTTGGCCTCAGTGACTATGGTAAGCCGGGAAATTACTTTGAGCGGCAGATTTCGATGTGGACCCGGCAGTACCGGTTGTCTGAGACGGAGAGCATTCCCGCCATGAATTTCATGCTGGACTGGTTGCCACGCAATACACCGCCGGACGATGGTCGCGTCTGCCTGATCCACGGCGATTTCCGCATCGACAACATGATTTTTCACCCGGCGGAGGCAGAGGTGTCGGCCCTGATTGATTGGGAGCTCTCCACCCTGGGCCACCCCATGGCGGACCTCGCCTATCACTGCATGAGCATGCGCCTGCCCGACCTCAGCGATATGAAAGGCCTGGGCGGGAAAGTCCGCGCGCAACTCAACATCCCGAGCGAGGAAGCGTTCATTGCCCGGTACTGCGAGCGCACCGGCCTGGGCGGAATTGAACACTGGCCGTTCTACCTGGCTTTCAGCTACTTCCGGCTCGCTGCGATTGTGCAAGGCGTGATGAAGCGGGCGCTGGATGGCAATGCGTCCAGCCAGAAAGCCCTGGAAGTGGGGAAAATGGCCCGGCCGCTGGCGGAAATGGCCGTAACCGTGCTCGAATCCCGGGCATAGACCGGGGCATGAATACCATCAAGCCACGATGACGGAGCAACCTGGTGCGCGCACTGCTGTGTAAAGAATTTGGACCAGCCGAAAAACTGGTGCTGGCAGATGTTGCAGAGCTACGCCCCGGCGCGGGTGAGGTCCTGATTGATAACTACGCTGCCGGGCTCAATTTTCCCGACACTCTGGCCATTGCGGGGACCTACCAGTTCCGCCCAGAGCTTCCCTTTATCCCCGGGAGTGAGGCTGCGGGTGTGGTTCTTGATGTGGGTGAAGGAGTGGATGAATTCAGGCCAGGTGACCGGGTCATCTCAAGCGGCATCTGCGGCGCCTTTGCCGAACAGCAATGCAAACCGGTGAGTGAGGTCATTGCGCTGCCCGACACCATGCCGTTTGCGACAGGTGCAGGCTTCGCGATTGCCTACGGCACCTCGTACTACGCACTCAAGCAATGCGCAAAGTTGCAGGCCGGGGAAACCTTGCTGGTGCTCGGCGCCGCAGGCGGGGTCGGCCTGGCCGCAGTGGACATCGGCCTTGCAATGGGTGCGACGGTGATTGCTGCCGCTTCAAGCGAAGAAAAACTGAATGTGGCTTGTGCCGATGGACGTGCGCTGCGCCTCAATTACTCCGAGCGTTCACTGAAAGACGAAGTCAAGGCTTTGACCGGCGGCAAGGGCGCTGATGTGGTTTATGACCCGGTAGGCGGAGATTTGTCTGAGCAGGCCTTGCGCGCAACTGCATGGGGTGGACGATTCCTGGTGGTTGGTTTTGCATCCGGGACGATTCCCAGGATTCCCCTGAACCTTACCTTGCTCAAGAACAACGCTATCATGGGCGTATTTTACGGCGCCTGGGCACAACGCGAACCGGCCACCTACCGGCGGAACATGGCTGAGCTCTTCGCGCTATTCGAAGCACAAAAGCTCCACCCACTGGTAAGCCAGGAATTCAAACTGGAGCAGTACCGCGAAGCGTTTTCGGTGCTTACGGACCGCCGCGCCAAGGGCAAGATTATTTTCAACTTGAAGAACTGAGATGAATGAAACAGCACAAATACTACTGAGTAACTTCGCACTCATCATGACCTGCATGTTGCTGCTGTGGCTGATCAGCATTCCCCTGAAGGACGTCTCTTTCATCGACAGCTTCTGGCCTACGGGATTTGTCGTGCTCGCTGCATCCACCTTCCTCATGACGGGCGGAGGCACTGACCGGCGACAACTGATACTTGTGATCACCGCGATCTGGGGCGCGAGACTGGCCAGTTACCTGTTTTTCCGCTGGCGACGTGAAGGCCCCGACGGCCGCTACGTCGCGCTGCTGCAGAATAGTGCGGGAAATGTCCACATCAGCAGCCTGGTTAAAGTTTTTCTGCTGCAGGGCGTCATGTTGTGGCTGGTCTCTTTGCCGGTTCAGCTTGGCCAGATACAAGCAGAACCGCCGGGCCTGGGGGCATTCGCCTGGCTGGGTATCACGCTGGCGGTGATCGGAATTCTGTTTGAGTCCATAGGCGACTACCAGATGGCAGCCTTCAAGTCGGATCCTGCCAGCCATGGCAAGGTCATGGACCGGGGGTTGTGGCGCTACACCCGCCATCCCAATTATTTCGGTGACAGTTGCACCTGGTGGGGCATTTACCTGATTGCAGCGGAAACTTCGCTCGGGGCCTGGAGTTTTATCGGACCGGTTCTGTTGACCTGGACCCTGGTCAAGTGGAGCGGTGCCGCCTTGCTCGAACGGCGGCTGCGGCAGAGCCGGCCGGGCTATGAAGAGTACCTGCAGCGAACCAGTTCCTTTATTCCGTGGCCGCCTGCCAGGTCCGGGTCCGGGGAGCGGTGAGTTCTTTCGGGGCAAGCCGTAAAGCACCTCCCTTCACGTTCGTCGCAGGGGCCAGGGAGCGCGAGTTTGTGCCTCTGTTCAGCCTGGGGGCGCAACCCGCCGCCGGTACCCTTTCCCGGGAGACGGCGTGAATACATCCCTGTAGCCTCGAATGCGGCCTCCCTGCCGCATACGCTCCCGGGAAAGGCTCCCCGCCCCGGTTCGCTTGTCGTTCTGGCACCGCAGTGCCGTTCAAACGTGCGGATTCATTCGGTAATGCGTCGCAGCACCCAGCGTCCGAGGACAGGGAGCGGGGAGTTCTTTCTGGACCGTCGCCAGCAGGGATGCTGGCGAGGAGCCTAC
>SHZL01000012.1 GCA_009692275.1 Lysobacterales bacterium
TCAAATCGTGATCCCGGCTATATCATGCTATGGAGCTGAGGTATGCCAGCGTGTTTCACCCCTGATCCCGAGGTAAACAGATGAACGCAGTCCCAGAAGACCTTGTACAACAAACCACGCGACTGAGCAGCGAGGTCACCAGGCCATTCCCGGCCTCACGCAAAGTGTACGTAACAGGCAGCCGTGATGATGTGCGGGTTGGAATGCGGGAAGTCGAGCAGCAGGACACACCGGCCATGTTCGGGGTAGAGAAGAACCCCCCGGTTCTGCTGTACGATAATTCCGGCCTTTACACGGACCCGGCCGCCAGCATTGATCTGTTGCAGGGCCTGCCTGCACTGCGCGCAAACTGGATAACCGAGCGCAATGACACCCGGGCCATGAGCGGACCAAGCTCGGAATTCGGAGCTGCACGGCTGGTGGACGAAAAGACTCGTCATCTGCGTTTCGGCCAGCGACGTTCACCGCGTCAGGCCATAAAGGGCGCCAATGTTTCCCAGATGCATTACGCCCGGCGCGGGATTATTACTCCGGAAATGGAGTACGTGGCTATTCGTGAGAATCTTCGCCGCGCAGCGCTCAATGATTCAGCACAGAATCAAAAACTGTATTTCCAGCACCCGGGACAGTCCTTCGGCGCCTCCATACCCGAAGTAGTCACGCCCGAATTCGTACGCTCTGAAATTGCCCGCGGGCGAGCTATCCTGCCGAACAACATCAACCACCCTGAATCCGAGCCGATGATCATCGGGCGTAATTTCCTGGTCAAAATCAATGCCAACATCGGCAACTCGGCAGTCACCTCCAGCATCGCCGAAGAAGTCGAAAAAATGGTCTGGGCGCTGCGCTGGGGCGCAGATACCGTGATGGACCTTTCCACTGGCCGGCACATTCATGAAACGCGCGAATGGATCATTCGCAATTCGCCGGTGCCCATTGGTACGGTGCCCATCTACCAGGCACTGGAGAAAGTCGACGGCCGCGCTGAAGAGCTGACCTGGGAGATGTTTCGCGACACCCTGGTGGAACAGGCGGAGCAAGGTGTGGATTACTTCACTATTCACGCCGGCGTGCGACTGCCCTGGATTCCGCTCACTGCCAACCGCGTAACCGGCATCGTTTCGCGCGGTGGCTCCATCATGGCCAAATGGTGCCTGGCCCACCACCAGGAGAGTTTCCTGTACACGCGTTTCGCAGAAATCTGCGAAATCATGCAGGCCTATGACGTCAGTTTTTCGCTGGGCGACGGGCTGCGCCCCGGTTCCATCGCCGATGCCAATGACCGGGCACAATTCGCTGAGCTGGAAACACTGGGCGAGCTGACTCGAATCGCCTGGGAACATGACGTGCAGGTGATGATCGAAGGGCCGGGGCATGTGCCGATGCAATTGATCAGGGAGAACATGCAAAAGGAATTGAAGGACTGCCATGAAGCGCCGTTCTACACGCTCGGCCCACTGACCACCGACATCGCCCCCGGCTACGACCATATCACCTCGGCTATCGGGGCCGCACAGATCGGCTGGTATGGGACTGCCATGCTGTGCTACGTCACGCCCAAGGAGCACCTGGGCCTGCCGGACAAGGACGATGTGCGCGAAGGCATAATCACCTACCGCATTGCCGCCCACGCCGCTGACCTGGCCAAAGGGCATCCCGGTGCGCAGATTCGCGACAATGCCCTGTCCAAGGCACGATTCGAATTTCGCTGGGAAGACCAGTTCAACCTCAGCCTCGACCCCGAGCGAGCGCGCGAGTTTCACGACAAGACCATGCCCAAGGAAGCGCACAAGCTGGCGCATTTCTGCTCCATGTGCGGACCCCATTTCTGTTCAATGAAAATAACCCAGGACGTGCGTGACTACGCCCGGGACAAGGGCCTGCAGGAAGACTCCGCATTGCAATTGGGTATGGCCGAAAAAGCCGAGGAATTCGTCAAGCAGGGCGCGGAAGTTTATAGGCGAGCGTGATTCATGCAGCTCCTGGCAATCCAGATTTTTGCAATAATACTGCTGGCATTCCGGTCATGAGCAGTGAAGCCTGGCGCCAGGAGAGGTTCAATGCCCTGGCCAATGCGTATGGCACAGACCTGTATCGCTACGCACTGTGGATGTGCGCTAACGATGCATTGGCCAAGGACCTGGTTCAGGAAACCTGGCTGCGCGCCTGGAAAGCGCTGGATCGGCTGAATAGCGATGCGGCCGGAAAAAGCTGGTTGATAACCATACTGCGCCGGGAATTTGCCCGTACTTTTGAACGCAAGGTACCGAAATTCGCCGATGTTAACACGATAGAAGTGCGGGAAGATTCTCAGTCGGAACCAGACGACCGGGTAGAAATTCAGCTGTTACGCAGGAATATTCAAAAACTGCCACCACGATATCGGGAACCCTTACTCCTGCAGGTGGTGATGGGTTATAGCTGCGATGAGATAGCCCAACAGCTGGCCATAAGCAAGAGCGCGGTGATGACGCAGCTTTTTCGTGCCCGCGAGCAACTCATACAGCGCTTGCAACAAGACGGGGTAACAGGAAATGTCTAGGAACTTGTCTGAGTTCATTCGCCAATTGGGCACGGATCCCGCCAGCCAGGATCCGGAGTTCCTGCGTGTTCGCAATTCCGCCCCGGAGTTCATCCAGGCAGCTAATGACTCCGCACAGTTTGAACGCATGCTGGCCCGTGCAGTAGCGGTGCCCGTACCCGAGCATGTGCTGGCCGATTTGAAGGAAACAGCCCGAACGACAACGGGCGGGGCGACACGCTGGCGCTACTACGCCATGGCGGCAGGCCTGTTACTGGTGATCACGGCAGCGGGGATAACGTGGCGCATGAGCGCCGTTAAATTCGACTCGGTCGAACAGTATGTGGCCTATCACTATCACCACGATGGCGAGGATGTTCTTGCCCGGGCTGACGGCCAGAGTGCGGATAACATCGGGGAAGTGCTGTCCGGCTTCAAGGTAAAACTTGCGCCCGGCCTGGCCGGCATGGTGAGCCTGATCAAGTTCTGCCCGACCCCTGCCGGTATGGGCGCCCACCTGGTGGTGAAGACTGCCAACGGCCCGGTAACCATTATTTTCATGCCCGATACACTGGTCGCTGATGGCGAAATGCTGGCATTCGATGGCATGCAGGCGCAACTGGTTGGTCTGGGCCGGGGTTCGGCCGCGGTAATCGGCACCAGCAGCCAGAACGTCGCGGAATTGCACTACCTGGTGCAAAGCTCATTCATCTCGCCGGGCAGCGCAGCGTGAACAGCCAGCAAACCTGCTAAGCTCTGCTCCCCATGCAAATCCCCCGGCTTTTCAGCACATCCCGCGCCCGCACCGTCTGGGCGGCTTGCCTGGGACTGTTGCTGTTGTTTTGGGCCATCATGATGTTCTGGCTGGATCATGAACCCGCCCTGTTTGACCCGGTCGCGAACAGCGCACGCCATGCCCAGGCGCATGGCCACGAGGTAGTCACCGGCACACTACGACCGCAACCCTGAGCGAAAGCGCCGACGTGTTGCTGAACAAACGCGGCGGCTACCTATCCAACGACATCATGCCCCCATGGGTGTTCCTGGATAACGTGCCCAATTGGGAGTTCGGGGTGCTGGCCCAGGTACGCGACCTGACGCGCGCTGCGCAATGATTTCAGTCGCTCGCAAACCCAGTCCACGGAAGAAACGAACCTGGCTGCAGCGGACCCCTTGTTCAATTTCGACAACGCACGCTGGTTTCCGCCGGACACCGCGGGCCATTACCGCAAGGCCAATGCAGCGCTGGAAGCTTACCTGACCAAACTGTCTTCACCAGAACAACATGCGGCGCAGTTTTATGCCCGTGCCGATAACCTGGCGGACTGGCTGGCCGTAGTGGAAAAGCGCCTCGGCTCCCTGTCACAAAGGCTCTCTGCCAGTGTCGGCCAAACGCGGCTGAACACAGACTTGTCGGGTGACAGCAGCGCCCGCCAATCCACCAGCGTGCCCGGCGAAGTTGAAGTCAAGACGCCCTGGACCGAATTGGACGATGTGTTCTACGAAGCTCGCGGAAGCGCCTGGGCACTGGTGATGGTTCTACGCGCCATGGAAACGGATTTTGATGACGTGCTCAGGAAGAAAAACGCCCAGGTCAGTTTCAGGCAAATCATCCGGGAACTCGAATCATCCCTGGGTCCGCTGCAGGCGCCCATGGTGTTGAACGGCAAACAATTCGGTTTATTTGCCAACCATTCTTTGATCATGGCCAATTACATATCCCGCGCGAGCGCAGCCATTATCGATTTGCGCAATCTGCTGCAACAGGGCTGACGACAAGGCTGATTGGGGGGCCATTGCGGCACAGTCCGGGCGCCAGCGTATACTTGGAAAAACGCTGTAGACTACAGGTGGAGACCATGAAACGAAACACGTGTTTACCCCACGCCGGGAACCTGATCATGCAAGCACGCTCCGGGCTTCCTCGGTGCGCGATCGGGCGGCGCGGCATCGCATGTATTTCCTTGAGTTGCGTGCTGCTGGCATTGGTTTCCTGTGCCGCCGACTCGATCAGCGATCGCCGTGAAGGCCAGTTGATTGTGTGTCATAAGGGCAAGCACACCATGGCGGTTTCAAACGCCGACAGTTTTTTACATCTGGATCACGGGGACGCGCTAGGCCCTTGCCCGGAAAAGAAATAATTTCCGGCCGGTTTGTGTGACCACTCCGCAGATTGATCGCCGCCCCCTGGCTTACGCACCGGCGCTCGCGGCACGCCTGGAATCTGCTATTGACCTGGTCGTGATCCATTGCACCGAGTTACCCGATCTTGCAACGGCGCGCAGTTTCGGCGAACGCGTGCTCTACCCGGAATCCGGCAGTGGCAACTGCGGACATTTTTATATCGATCGCGACGGCCGCATTGAGCAATGGGTGGACCTGGATCACATTGCCCATCACGTGCGCGGGTACAACGAACGCAGCGTGGGTATCGAGCTGGTGAACCACGGTCGTTACCCGCATTGGTTGAGCACAGCGCAGCAACAGATGGACGAGCCCTACACAGAATTGCAGATCAGCAGCCTTGCTGGCCTGTTGATCTACCTTTGCGATTGCCTGCCCTCTCTGCGCTGGCTGGCCGGCCATGAAGACCTGGACCGCGAGCTGGTCCCCGCCACAGATGATCCCGCGACCCTGGTGCGGCGCAAGCTGGACCCTGGGCCACTGTTTCCCTGGGAACGTATTCGTCCAACAACATCCTTGCTGCAATGGCCGGAGCCCGCTTAGGCATCAGCAGCGCACCATCAGCAAGGCCCGCGTTGGTGCAGGGTATCCCTCCACCGTCTGCCGGGCATCCTTGGGGTGCAGAGCCTCGGCCAGCGAATCAAAACGCATCCACTGCGTGCTGCGCTGTTCCTCTACGGCAGTTGCCGTGACATCCGCAAGTTGGGACGTTTTAAAACCAGCTTCTCTGAGCCACGCAAGCAAGCGATCGATGGTGGGGATAGCCCACACGTTTCGCATCCGCGCATAACGTGATTCCGGCACCAGCACCGGGCCATGTTTTTCATCGGGCAGCACCAGCGTTTCGAGCACCAGGGTCCCATCCGGCCGCAGCAGCGCCCGGATCTGCTGAAGGTGTTCCACAGGATCCCGGCGATGATAGAGAACCCCCATGGAGAACACGGAATCGAAGCCGGCTGGACCCGGAGGCAAGTGCTCAATGCCCAGCGGCAGGACAAAATTAGGCGCATTGCCAGCGAAATGCCGGCACGCCAGCCACTGCATGACATACACCAGGGTTGGATCGACGCCCACCACCAGGCGCGCTCCGGCAGCCAGCATGCGCCAGCCGAAATAGCCGTTGCCACAGCCGATATCGAGTACTCGCTGAGCTTCAAGGTCAAGGTGCGGTCGAATGCGCTGCCATTTCCAGTCCGAGCGCCATTCGGTATCTATCAGTACGCCGCCAAGCTCCAGCGGACCCTTGCGCCATGGGTGCAGGCGCATCAGTACCTCACGCAGGTGTTGCGGCTCTGCTGTGCCCTTGCCCAGGCGCGGCGCCGCGCGATCCGCATCCATAGCACAGTCCACCGTCGGCAGGGACCTGAGTGCCCCCCGCCATGCCTTTAAATCGCCATGGGGATGCTCGTCCAGCAAGACTTGTGCCCTGGCAGCCACGTCCTGCAGCCAGGTATTTTCCTGCCACAGCTGGGGCAGTGCAGCGTAGGCCTGCCCCAAAGTGTCTGCACAAGGCTGCAGGTCAGCGCAACGCGAGGTAGGTGACAAAGTTAAACGCCTGGAAACAGCACACCACGTGCCGCCAGCCCGCTTCCAGCAGGCGGCGCCTGTGCACGGCGTCTGTATCCGGCTGCAATACCCGTTCAAGTGCGTTGCGCTTGCGCGCTATTTCCAGTTCCGAGTAACCCTGGGCGCGCTTGAAATCGTGGTGCAGTTCCGTCTGCAATTCCTGTTCCACGGGTTGTTCAAAGCAAATTTTTTCGGACAAGAGCAACACACCACCTGGTTTCGTCCCTGCAGCAATGCGGCTCAGGAGCAACAACCGTTGTTGTGGCTCGATGAATTGCAGGGTGTAGTTAAGCACCGTCATGGATGCATTGCTCACGTCCAGCCGGCAAACATCTTCCAGGATGCACTCCACCGGCGCCAGGCCATCTTCCGGCCCCAATCGCTCGCGACACTGCGCTATCATTTCGGGGGAGCTATCGACCGCGATGAAACGAACCTCCGCAGCGCTGACGGCCTGGCGCATGGCCAGCGTGGCGGCCCCAGCGAACAGCCCAGGTCGTAAACACTGCTGTTGGCCTGCACATAGCGCCGCGCTACCAGACTCAACATGTGCAGCACCAGGCCGTAACCCGGCACCGACCGCCGTATCATGTCGGGAAAGACCCGAACAACATGTTCATCGAACACGAAGTCCCTGGCGAAATCATCCGTATGGCCGGGTAAGCCCTGGAACAACGTGTCTTTGTCACTCATCCGGGAATTTCCGTGGGGCGCCCGATTACAGCAGTGCACGGGCAAATTACTTTTGGATCATCCGTTTCATTTCATGTTCTGCTAACGTAGTGCTGGAGAATTACTGCTGGTAAGTCGCCTGGCACCGATACGTGCTCCTTTATGGTACAGGATATGCTCTTTAACGAATTCAGGAGAACTGGAATCATGGAGACCCGCCATGTTTAGCAACCCGCTGATTTGGGCCATAGTCGCCGCCATTCTGGGTGTGACCGTGGTGCGCAAAGCCGTCATCATCGTGACCCAGGGCTACGAGTTCACCCTGGAGAGATTTGGTCGTTACAGCGAAACCCTGCGCCCGGGTTTTCACTTCATCATCCCGTTCATGAATCGGGTAGGCCACCGCATTAATATGATGGAACGGGTGGCGGACGTACCGTCGCAGGAAGTTATTTCACGCGATAACGCCATGCTGACGGTGGACGGCATCGTCTTCTTTCAGATTCTCGATGCCGCCAAGGCGGCCTATGAAATACACCAGTTGGAGCACGCCATTCTCAACCTCGTCATGACCAACATTCGCACTGTGCTCGGTGCACTCGACCTGGACGAGGCCTTATCCAAGCGCGATGTCATCAACACCCGGTTGTTGAACGTGGTGGATGAAGCCACCACGCCCTGGGGTGTCAAGATCACCCGCATCGAGATCAAGGACATCAGCCCTCCCATGGACCTGGTTGATTCCATGGCCAGGCAGATGAAGGCGGAGCGCGAGAAACGCGCCAATATTCTCGAAGCAGAAGGTTTTCGTCAGGCACAGATTCTCCGCTCCGAGGGTGAAAAACAAGCTGCTGTCCTGCAGGCAGAGGGCCGTAAAGAGGCGGCATTCAGGGATGCCGAAGCGCGTGAACGCCTTGCCGAGGCTGAGGCACGCGCTACCACGATGGTGTCGCAGGCCATCGGTTCGGGCAACATCCAGGCAATCAATTATTTTGTCGCACAAAAATACGTCGAGGCACTACACGCGTTTGCCACCGGGCCTAACAACAAGACCCTGTTGCTGCCAATAGAAGCGACCAGCATTCTATCCAGCCTTGCCGGCATCGGCGAGGTAGCAAAGCAGGCGTTTGGTAAAGACGCGGGCGACCGCTGAGGAGGATGTTATGCACTGGACCGAACAAGTGGTTTTCTGGCATTGGTGGATACTGGCCGGTGTTCTGCTGATTCTGGAGTTGACCAGCCCGGTGTTTTTCTTTCTGTGGATTGGTATTGCGGCGGCGGCAGTCGGGCTGCTGCTGCTGGTCATTCCTTCCTTGACCGTAGAAATGCAGCTGGTGCTGTTTGGCGTACTTTCAGTCGTTGCGGTGCTCGCCTGGCGCAAGTACCGCGAGTCCCACCCGCTGGTATCGGATCAGCCCTTGCTGAACCAGCGCGGCCGCCAATATGCCGGCCGGGTTTTTACGCTGGATCACGCCATCGTCAATGGCGTAGGCAAGGTTGTGGTAGACGATTCCACCTGGCGCGTTAAGGGCCCCGACTTGCCATCCGGCAAACGCGTCCGGGTCGTTGATGTTGCGGGCGTGGTCTTCGTAGTGGAGCCGGTCGACGAATGACGTCCCAGGATTTTCCCATGACATTCCAGGACTTTATCAAGCAGCTGAGTAATTTCTGGTCTGACCAGGGGTGCGTGCTGGTGCAGCCTCTGGATCTGGAAGTTGGGGCCGGCACGTTTCATCCCGCCACTTTTCTGCGCTCCATCGGGCCGGAGCCCTGGAATGCCGCCTATGTCCAGCCCTGTCGCCGCCCCACTGACGGGCGTTACGGACAAAATCCGAACCGAATGCAGCATTACTACCAGTTCCAGGTAGTTATGAAGCCTGCGCCGGAAAACATCCAGGAGCTGTACCTGGAATCCCTGGCCGCCGTTAATATCGATCCGGAAGTACACGATATCCGGTTTGTTGAAGACAACTGGGAGTCGCCCACACTGGGGGCATGGGGGCTGGGCTGGGAAGTCTGGCTCAATGGCATGGAGGTCACCCAATTCACCTATTTCCAGCAGGCCGGCGGGCTTGAGTGTCGACCCGTACTGGGCGAGATCACCTATGGAACAGAACGGCTGGCCATGTATCTGCAGGGTGTGGACAGTGTTTTCGACCTGGTATGGACCAACGTCGGTGGCCGCAGCATCACCTACGGTGAGGTCTTTCTGCAAAATGAAATTGAGCAATCCCACTACAATTTTGAACACGCCAACGTTGCAGCCCTGTTTGGCTGGTTTGATACCTGTGAGCAGGAAGCCCGGAAGCTGGTGGATCTCGGTCTGCCGCTGCCGGCGTACGAACAGGTATTGAAGGCCTCACATACCTTTAACCTGCTCGATGCGCGCCGCGCAATCTCGGTAACAGAACGCCAGAGATACATTCTGCGGGTACGTGAATTGGCTAAACGCGTTGCGGAAACCTACTACCAGCGCCGGGAGGCTATGGGCTTCCCCGGCCTTGGAGGTTCGCAGCATGGCTAAAGGTCGCAGCACTTCGAACCAGGAGAGTGCCGGGAAGGGACATGGGAACGCCAATAGCGCCGACTTATTGATTGAAATCGGTTGCGAAGAACTGCCGCCCAAAGCGCTGGACGAACTGAGGGAGGCTTTGTTCGCCGGCGTGCGCGACGGACTCGAACGGGAAAATCTGGGCTTCGACGCCGCCTGCAGCCGTTCGTTCTCCACCCCACGCCGGCTTGCTTTGTTGTTCAGCGCGGTGCCGGCGGCTCAAGCAGACCAGAACCACACGCGACGCGGCCCGGCGGTCGCTGCCGCATTCACCGCAGAAGGAAAGCCCACGGGGGCAGCGCTGGGCTTCGCAAAGTCCGTTGGTTTGAGCGTGGAGCAACTCGAAAGGCTGGAAACCGACGCCGGGGGCTGGCTGGTAGCGCAGATTCACGTCCCGGGCAAATCCCTCGCGGACCTGGTTTTCCCCATTCTCGAGCAGGCAGTGCGCCAACTACCGGTACCACGACCCATGCGCTGGGCCAGCCATGAATTCAGTTTTGTCCGGCCGGTGCACTGGCTGGTCGTCATGCACGGGTCGCACATCCTTGCCGGCACGCTCCTGGGGCAATTGGCAGGCAACACCACGCGCGGGCACCGCATCCACGCCCCCGGCCCTCATCAACTCACGCAGCCCAGTGACTACTTGCCGGTGCTGGAAAAGGCCCGCGTGCTGGCGGATCAAAACCGGCGCAAGGAGGTTATCCGGCTAGCATTGCTGGCGGCTAATCCCGCCACGCGGATAGATCCTTCCTTGCTGGGCGAAGTGACTAACCTGGTGGAGTGGCCAGTGGCCATCGCATGCCGATTTGACGCAGAGTTCCTGGCGGTTCCGCACGAAGCTCTGGTTGCCAGCATGCAGGATCACCAAAAATTCTTTCCGGTGGAAGCCGGGGGCAACACGCACGCGGTCGACAATCACTTTATCGCGGTGACTAACCTTGAGTCGAAGGACGTGGCGCAGGTCCGCAAAGGGTTTGAACGCGTCATTCGCCCGCGGCTTGCCGACGCGCGCTTTTTCCTGGAGCAGGACCAGAAACAGCCTTTGGAGCACACTCTGGCGCTTCTGGACCAGGTAATTTTTCAACAGAAAATAGGCTCCATTGGCGACAAATCGCGGCGAATAGCCGCAATTTCTCAGAAAATAGCCGAAATTCTCCACTTAGACGGCGCCATCTGCCAGCGCGCTGCCCTGCTGGCGAAATGTGACCTACTGACCCAAATGGTGGGTGAGTTTCCCGAACTGCAAGGCACCATGGGCCGCTATTATGCACTCCATGGCGGCGAGCCGGTCGAGGTAGCCGACGCCATTGAGCAACACTATCTGCCGCGTTTTGCGGGCGATGCCCTCCCGGCAGCCGGCGCGGGCCAGGTGCTGGGCCTCGCCGATCGAGCCGACACTCTGGTCGCCATATTTTCTGCCGGCTTGAAGCCCACCGGCAACAAGGATCCGTTTGCCTTGCGCCGTTCTGCCCTGGGCCTGGTGCGCATACTGCTGGAAGGGCGACTGGAGCTGTCCCTCGATCGCCTGCTGGCCATAACCGCAAATGAACTTTCTGCCCAGGGGGTCCGGGTCGAGCCTGCGTTGCTGGCGGAACTGCGTGATTTCATAGCTGAGCGTACGCGGAATTATTTCCGCGAGGGTGGGCACAGCGCAGAAGTAATCAACGCCACCATGGCGTCCGGCTGGACTACCTTACCCGACCTCCAGGCCCGTCTCGAGGCCCTGACCCTGTTCCTCGGCCAGGAAACCGGGGTGAGCCTGGCGGCAGCCAACAAGCGCATAGGTAATATACTGCGCAAAGCAGAACAAGGCTTTGGCGGTGCTATCCACCAGGATTTGTTGAATTTGGCTGAGGAACAGGATCTCTTCATGCAGATCGAAGAAACCGGGAAAGAGTTGCAGCCCCTGCTGCACCAGGGCGACTACGCGGCCGGCCTCAAGCTCCTGTCGCGTTTGCGACCCGCGGTTGACCGGTTTTTCGACGCCGTCATGGTGATGGATGAAGATGCAGGGCTGCGGAACAATCGTCTCGCGCTGCTCGGGCGACTGAAAAGCCAGTTTGACCAGATTGCCGATTTGTCCGTGCTCGCCTGACCATGCAAGGTAACCGCCTGTTACTGATCAGTCGCGACGACCTGTTGGCCGTGATGAACAGCAGCATTGGAGACCGTGCCTTCCGCCTGCTGTCAACCCTCACCAGGCATGGCTTTCACCTGCTCGCCACGGCCCCCCAACCCAACCAATGGACCGGTGAGCATGGCAGCCCGGATGATGCCCTGCTGGGCCCCAACAGCGTGCGTAAACGTCTGTCTGATGCGGGCGGCGTGCTGGGCGGGGTGTACTACGTCCGGCGTTCGATGCTTACGCAAAAGCGCAACCGTGCCGATGCCCTGGAGGACATTCTTAAACGCTACAGCGTCGAACCCGGTGCAACCGTCTTGTTGAGCTCCAAGCGCAACTGGGTGAAGGCCGGTAAGAAAATGGGCTTGCAGGCTCAGCTGCTCCACGGTGAGGTTGAGCTGCTGGAAAAACTGCTTGAACTGGTTGAGGCGCGCCTCGAACCCGATACTTAAGCAAACTCTGATTTATTCAGAGTTTCCGCGGTACCGGGATGTGCCGCCATTTTCGATGATTGTAAATCATTGAAAATGAAGTCAAACAAAAATCACACTTTTTGTTTGGCGTGCTCGGAGAATGCCAGGATGGCATTATTCAGAGCTTCCTTAAATATCGAGGTTGGTCACATCCAGCGCGTGGCGCTCGATGAATGCACGGCGCGGTTCAACCTCGTCACCCATCAATGTCGTGAAAATCTCGTCGGCCGCCACTGCATCCTGGATGGTGACTTGCAACAGCCGCCGCGTTTCCGGGTTGACCGTGGTATCCCAGAGCTGTTCAGGGTTCATCTCGCCCAAGCCTTTAAACCGTTGAATGGTGCGACCTTTCCTGCTTTCTGCCATCAGCCAGTCGAACGCGTCGCGAAAGCTTGCAATTTCCTGTTCTGCCTTGCCGCGAACAACCTTGGCGCCGGGTTGCACCAGCCCAAACAGTGTATCGGCCAGACGGCCTATCATGCGATATTCGGGGCCAAGGAAGAAATCCTGTCGAATGCGCTTGCTACGGGTTACGCCATGAGTGAATTTGCTCAGATTCAGGTCAAAACCTTCCTCGCCTTTTTCTACTTCTATTTCAAAATGCACGCTGTCCGGGGAGTCCTGGTTCAGTCGTGCACACAGCGCAACGGACCACTGTTCAATTCTCTGCCTATCCCAATCTGTACTATATCTTTCAGAATCAATTAGATAGTTCAGGAACGCAGCGTCGTAGCGCTGCGAAAGCCTGACGTTTGTGAGGTTTACCACCATGAAGTCGCGCAGCAACTGTTCAAGCGCTCCGGCCTTCAACGCGGGCGCATGCGGATCAAATACCAGGGCGGCGTCATCCAGGGCGCGGGCGAGCAGGTAGTCGTTGAGTTCTGCATCATCTTTCAGGTACTGCTCCTGCTTGCCTTGCTTGATCTTGTATAAGGGCGGCTGGCCTATATAGATATGCCCGCGCTCAATCAGCTCGGGCATTTGACGGTAGAAAAATGTCAGCAACAAGGTGCGGATGTGCGAGCCATCGACGTCCGCGTCAGTCATAATGATGACGCGGTGGTAGCGCAGTTTGTCCGCATCAAACTCATCCCGGCCGATACCGCATCCCAGGGCCGTGATCAGCGTGCCCACTTCAGCCGAGGAAATCATTTTGTCGAAGCGTGCTTTTTCCACATTCAGAATCTTGCCCTTGAGTGGCAATATGGCCTGAAATTTTCGATTGCGCCCTTGTTTTGCAGACCCACCGGCGGAATCCCCTTCGACCAGGAAAATCTCCGACAAGGCGGGGTCTTTTTCCTGGCAATCGGCCAGTTTTCCGGGCAGGCCGGCAATATCCAGGACGCCTTTTCGCCGTGTCATTTCGCGAGCCTTGCGCGCCGCTTCACGTGCCCGCGCGGCCTCTACGACCTTGGCCGTAATGGTCTTGGCCTCGCCGGGGTTTTCCATCAGGAAATCGCGCAAACAATTGCTGATTATCGATTCGACAACGGGTTTTACATCCGAGGAAACCAATTTATCCTTGGTCTGGGAGGAAAATTTGGGATCCGAAATCTTCACGGAAAGTACCGCGATCAAACCTTCCCGTGTGTCATCACCAGAAGTGGCCAACTTGTCCTTCCTGGCGATTCCTGATTCTTCAATATACTGGTTCAAAGTCCGGGTCAGGGCTGCGCGGAATCCGGCAAGATGAGAACCTCCGTCCTTTTGCGGGATGTTGTTGGTGAAGCAAAATACTGCTTCCTGGTAGGCGTCGGTCCATTGCATTGCCGCTTCGACCGACACACCGCTGGAGTCGGCAGAAAAATACATTACAGTCGGGTGCAATGGGTTCTTGTTACGCCCCAAATGCTCCACAAATGACCTGATTCCCCCTTTATATTCAAAGAGATCCGATTTCCCTGTTCGCTCATCGTGGATCTCGATGCGAACACCGGAATTGAGGAAACTCAGCTCACGCAGACGCTTGGCAAGCACTTCGTAATGAAATACCGGATTGCCGAAAATTGCACGGCTGGGCCGAAAATAAATCTTGGTGCCGGTCTTGTCACTGTCACCCGTGGCTTTGAGCGGCTCCAGTGGTACTCCCATGTGATAGGTCTGACGCCACACGTGGCCGTCACGCCGGATACGCAGCAATAACTCTTCGGACAAAGCATTAACCACGGATACGCCCACCCCGTGCAGCCCGCCGGAAACCTTGTACGAGTCGTCATCGAACTTACCGCCCGCGTGCAATATCGTCATGATGACTTCGGCTGCGGAGCGGCCCTCTTCCGCGTGCATGTCGACAGGTATTCCTCGGCCGTTGTCTGAGACGCTTACTGCATCATCGGCGTGAATTGTTACGTTAATGTGGTCGCAGTGACCGGCCAGCGTTTCGTCAATCGAGTTGTCAACGACCTCAAACACCATGTGGTGCAAACCGGTGCCGTCATCGGTATCCCCGATGTACATCCCGGGGCGTTTGCGAACAGCGTCAAGACCCTTTAGAACCTTGATATTCTTGGAACTGTATTCTGAATCAGTCATCTTCAAATCCTGTTCCAGCCAAAGCGGGAACCATCAGTTTTTGGACGTAACCCGGGCAGTGAGCCGGCATTCAGGGCGGCCGCATTGCGGCATTAGCGCAGGGTTTATCAAGAGCCGCAATTATAGCAGCTCCTGGACGCTCCCGTGTTTCACGTGAAACACCTTGTGCTCCGGCGCGCGGCCAGGTGCGGAAGTGCCCGTGACCCAAACTTGCCCTGCACACGCGAGCGCCCGCACCAACACCGAAGCGAAGTGCTGCTGATCAAATTCCGAGGCAAGATCATCCAGCAAGACCAGCGGTGGTTCACCCTGTGCCGCGAGCAGCTCGGCCTGTTTAAGCAGCAGGCTGGCAACCAGGCTCTTTTGCTCGCCGCGAGAAAATACCGAGCGCACGGCTTTCTCGTCTTTGCTAAACAGCACATCCGCCCGGTGCGGGCCCTGGCTGGTGGCGCCGCTTTCTACGTCCCGCTTTCGGGCCCGCACCAGCGCTTCGAGTAGCGAGTCACCTTTCCAGCCCGGCTGAAACTCAAGCAATACATTCTTGAGTTCCGGCGCACCTGCCACTTCTTCCTGCTGTGAAAACGCCTCTGCCAGGCGTGAAAAATAAGCCAGTCGATACGTATTTAACTGCTCCCCTAATCGCGCAGAAAGCTGGTCAAGACTATCGAGCACGCGTGTTTGACCGGCCCGCAGTGCGGCATTGCGCTGCTTGAGTGCGCGTGAATAGCGTCGCCAGCAATCCAAAAAGAGGGGTTCCACGTGGAACACACCCCAGTCAAGAAACCGCCGACGGCCATCAGGTGAGCCGCTGATCAACAGGTGGCTGTTCGGTTCCATCAACACCATCGGCAAATGACGCGTCAAGACACTCAGCATAGCCACATCCTGTCCATCCATGCGGGCTTTCCAGTTTTTCCCGTCGCGTTCAAGCCCCATTTTGTGGTCCTGGCCGGCGAACCGGGATTCCAGGAACACGCGGAACTGAGCCGCATCCACACCACTCAGTTCTTCAATATGCGCTGTCTTGAAGGATTTGCCGCGAGAAACAACCACCAGGGCTTCAAGCAAACTGGTCTTTCCCGCACCATTGTCACCATAGTAAAAATTCAGCCGCGGGTGCGGCTCAATGCCTACGCTCTTGAGGTTTCTGAAGTTTTCAATTCGCAAAGACTTGATGTGCATGGACTGCGACCGTCAGTCGAAAAAACGCGCGCGTGACGGTATCCGGGGAGCACTGCCGGGCTGTGAGATGCGATCAACCCATTCCGCAGCGACAGCTCGGCCTAAAGTTTTAATGGCATGACGACGTGCCGGTCGCTGCCGCCGGCACTCGCGGTAATCAGGCAGCTACTGTTGGCGTCGCGCATTTCCAGGGACACCTGCTCGGATTCAATGGCGTTCAGCGCATCCAGGAGATACAGCACGTTGAACCCAATCGACAATTGCTCAAAATTCAGCTTGGCCTCCAAAGTCTCTTCCGCCTCTTCCTGTTGCGGATTGTGCGCAACTATTTTCAACGCCTTACCACCAGCTTCAAGGCGCACGCCCTTGTACTTTTCGTTGGAGAGAATGGCTGCCCGCTGCAGCGCAAGAATAAACGCAGCGCGGTCAACCTCGATTCTTCGGTCTGCCCCAACCGGAATCACCGCCTGGTAGTCAGGAAATCGGCCATCAATCAGCTTGGAGGTCAGTGCCGAACTTCCTTTTTGCAGGCGCACGTGATTTTTGCCCAGGCCAAGCAACACGATATCTTTGCTGTCAGTCAACATGCGACCCAACTCCAACACGCCCTTCCTGGGAATAATGATCTGCCGGTCCTGCTTTAAACTGCTAGCTCCATCCAGGTCACAAACGGCGAGGCGATGTCCATCGGTCGCCACGGTACGCAACGCACCGTCCTTGAATTCAAGCAGCAAACCGTTCAAGTAATAGCGCACATCCTGGTTAGCCATGGCAAAGGATGTCTTGTCCAGCAGGTGTTTAAGCTTATCTTCTTGAATTTCAACGTTTTCTATTGTTTCAAACTGATCTGTAGCCGGAAAATCCGTGGCCGGCAAAGTTGCCAGGGTATAGCGGCTGCGGGCTGAAGAAAGGGTCAGTTTGTCGCCGTCGAGCACTACTCCAATGTCCACGCCATCCGGGAGCATGCGAACAATATCCAGCAATTTCCGCGCGGGAACGGTAATTTCTCCCTGGCGATCAACCTTGGCTTTGACCAGGGCGATCAACTCCACTTCCATGTCAGTACCCGTGATGGAAAACTTGCCATCAGTCTCGGCCTGAAACAGAAAGTTAGCCAAAACGGGTAAGGTCTGACGACGCTCCACCACACCGATCACCTGGCTCAAGGGCTGCAGGAATACTTCTCTCTTGATGCTGAATTTCATGACCGAATTCCTATTAGCAATTATTTATTAGTAATAAAAATAGTTATAGAACAGTAGTAATAATAGGTCCTGTGTGTAATGGGCTTTATTAGTATTTATCTATAAATATCAATTAGTTAAATAAATATAACTATGTCAGTAAGTAATCCTGTAGCCTGTGCACGGGCTGTGGATAAGTTTAGCAAGTAATGTGTCCCAAGATTTATCCACAACCTGTTCAATGCTTGCTCACAGTCTGTACATACTCACCCGGTCAATAAGCGCACAAGGTGCGCTTTATCTTCCCGGATTCGTCCGTCGGTGGCACATAAGTCTTCGATTCTACGGCATGCATGCAGCACCGTGGTATGGTCGCGCCCGCCAAAAGCCACGCCGATTTCCGGCAGGCTGTGTTCCGTGAGTTCCTTGCACAAAGCCATGGCCATCTGTCGCGGTCGGGCCAGGGCGCGTGTCCGGCGCCTCGACAGCATATCGGATACCTTCAGCTTGTAGTATTCCGCCACGGTCTTTTGCGTGTTTTCAATAGTTATCAGGCGATCGTGCACCAGCAAGAGATCGCGCAGCACTTCCTGGGCGAACGCCTCAGTAATGGGCCTGCCGGAGAAGCGCGCATTGGCCGCCAGGGTGTTGAGCGCGCTTTCCAGGTCGCGCACGTTCGAACGCAATCGTTTGGCGATGAGGAAGGCAATGGACTCGTCCAGCAACAAACCCCGTTCCTGGGCTTTGTTCATCAGGATGGCTACCCGGGTTTCAAAATCCGGCGGCTCAATGGCTACCGTCAGGCCCCAGCCAAAACGGGAGCGCAGCCTCGCCTCCAGGCCAATTACCTCCTTGGGGTAGCGGTCACACGTAAGAATGATCTGCTGTTTGCTGTCGAGCAGGGCGTTGAAGGTGTGAAAAAACTCTTCCTGGGTGCGGTCCTTACCGGCAAAGAACTGGATGTCATCAATAAGCAGTGCACCAGCGGTCCTGTAGTGCTGCTTGAACGCTTCGATGCTGTTATGTCGCAGCGCCTGGATCATTTCGCTTACGAACTTTTCTGAATGCAGGTAGAGCACCCTGGCATGACGATTCTGTTCGAAAATCAGGTTTCCAGCAGCGTGCAACAAGTGGGTCTTGCCAAGGCCGGTTCCGCCGTACAGCAGCAGCGGGTTGTAGGCAGCTCCAGGTTTCTGCGCAACCTGTTGGGCTGCGGCAAAGGCCAACTCGTTCGATTTGCCCTGCACAAAATTGTCGAAACGATAACGGGTATCAAGGCCGGTGCTATGTTGTTTTGCAGTGACGCTATCCTGCGGGCGGGCGGGCGCGCGGCCGGCTGAGACATCTACCGTTACAGATTCGCGCGCGACTCCGAGGTGTTCGAGGATATCGCGGATACGCTCAAGGTGATTAAGAGCAATGTAATCCCGCACATAGGCGTTGGGCGCCAACAACGCGGTTTGTCCCTTTGCGCTGCGTGGCTGTAGCGGCCGGATCCAGGTGTTGAAATCCTCCGCCGGGAGTTCGCGCTCCAGATAGGTCAAGCAGGTTTGCCAGGGGTTTTGTGCCATTTATTCGGGTATGGCCCGTCATTATTGCGGTTGTAAGGGAAGTCACGCTGACCATGGACAGCTCCGTGTCGCGAAGGCATCGAGGAATTCAAACGGGACGTCCTAAGTCTAGCGCGCTGTGGATAACTTGGCCATACCGGAATAAAATCGGCCCGCCTCTTCCTGGCATTTCACGGTGTAGCTTGTCGTGTCTGCCCACAAAAGATACAATTCGCCTCTTGTGTCGATCGTTTAGAGCTTGCGTGGAGACCGGTTATCTGACTGCTCCAGGTTGAGCCAATTCAGTGTTGGGCCCAATAAGTGCAGAGCTCAGCCAGTCTCGGAAAGGATTACTGCCATGAAACGTACTTTTCAACCAAGCCTCCTGAAGCGCGCCCGCCGTCACGGATTTCGTGCACGCATGGCCACCAGCGGCGGCAGGGCTGTGCTTTCTGCTCGTCGCGCCAAGGGCCGCAAGCGCCTGTCTGCCTGATTTATCCGCTCGGATTGCCCCTCACTGCTGATGCGCAGGTGTGGCGGCTCTCCGGGAACAGCAAGCGGTAAATAATCAACGGTATGGCACTTTCACGTCAGTCGCGCTTGTGCGGACCCAAAGAATTCTCCAGGGTGTTTGAACAGGCCGTGGTATCAGCGGATGCCGGCTTCAAAGTGCTGGGGCGCCTGGCAGAGCAGCAAAACTCCCGCCTGGGCATGGCTGTTTCCCGCGAAGTGGACAAGCGGGCCGTGCAGCGTAACCGCTTGAAGCGGGTTATCCGGGAAAGTTTCAGAACGCACTACCTTTCTGATCCTCCCCGGCCCCCGGCGGCGGATATCGTGGTGTTGCCCCGGCGCCAGGCCGTCGCCATATGCAACGAGCAACTGTTCGATCAATTGGCCAGCCATTGGGCACGAATTGATGAACGGCTGCGCAACGTCAAGGACGCGGCGATAGACGGGGCAAACCGAAATCCAGTGGCGGGGCATGCCTGAATGGAGGGCCGGAATCGGCAAACAGGCTAAGGAAACTCTGATTTATTCAGAGTTTCCGCGGTACCGGGCACGGGTTGTTCCCGACAACCCGACTGCATTCCCTCCATCCATGGAGGTCGATGTGCCGCCATTTTCGATGATTGCAAATAATTGAAAATGAAGCCAAACAAAAACCACACTTTTGTTTGGCGTGTTCTGAGAATGCCAGGATGGCATTATTCAGAGCTTCCCTAAAGCAACGCCTTAACAGATACAGGATCTGGAACACATGGGAAATCTTCGACCGGTATTGCTCATCAGCCTGGGTTTGCTGGGTTACATGCTGTGGATCGAGTGGCAAAAGGATTACCCCCCAGCGCGCGCCCAAGCCAGCACCGAAGCGGTGTCCAAACCACTCGCATCAACCAGCGCAGGGAATGTGGATGTACCGGCGGGTGACTTACCCGCGGGGGCCGGACAGCAGCCACCCGCAGATGCACCGGATTTACCACAGCCGCTGGAACCGGCCCAGGCCGTAGCGGAGCACCACCCCGGCGCTGCACCGTCGGCCAGGCAAGAGGTCACCACTGCCGCGAGCCCGACCGCGAGCCCGACCGTGGCGGTCACGACCGACTTACTGGACCTGCGCATCACGCTGCAGGGTGGCACGGTAGTGAGCGCGCAGTTGCTGGACTACCCGGCGGATGCTGCCGCCCCGGAAATCAAGGTAAACCTGCTTGAACCGCAGGGCGAGCACCTCTTCATTGCACAATCCGGCCTGCTGTCGCACCAGAGCGCACCTAACCACACTGCCCCGTACGAATCCGCCCAGCGGGAATATCGGCTGGCGGAGGGCGCGGATGAACTGACCGTGCCTTTGACCTGGCAATCTGCAGACGGCATAACGGTGACCAAGACCTTTGTCTTTAAACGCGGCCGCTATGACATTGAAGTTCGTCATCAACTGGTTAATGGCAGCGCGCAAACATGGTCCGGGAGCCGTTATGATCAGCTGCAACGGTCGGTAACCGAGGAGCAGGGAGAAAGCTCGTTCACCAACCCCTCGTCGTACAGTTTTCGGGGCGTCGCGTTCTACAGCCCGCAGGATAAGTTTGAAAAAATTGCGTTTGACGATGTAGCTGAAGAGCCGGTTAACAAGACATTCAGCGCTGGCTGGCTGGCGATGATCGAGCATTATT
>SHZL01000013.1 GCA_009692275.1 Lysobacterales bacterium
GGTGACCGTTGGGAGAAAGTACCCCAACTGGGCGGCGTGGTAATCGGTGATGATTGCGAAATCGGGGCGAATACCACCATAGACCGCGGCGCCATAGATGACACCGTGCTGGAAGAGGACGTCAGGGTCGATAACCTGGTCCAGATCGCCCACAATGTACACATTGGAGCTCATACCGCCATTGCGGCCCTCAGCGGAATCGCCGGCAGTGCAAAGATAGGCCGGTATTGCTTGCTGGCCGCCCGATGCGGTGTCAACGGGCACATCGAGATTGCCGATCGCGTAACGCTCGCCGGCGACAGCATGGCTTTTGCTTCCATCAAGGAAGCCGGTACGACCTGGTCGGGTTTGATACCAGCCCAGCCAATTAAACAGTGGCACAGAAACGTGCTGCGCCTGCACAAACTGGACGAACTCGCCAAGCGGGTCCGCGCCCTGGAACGAGAACGAGAACGAGACCAAGGAAAACCACACGATGATGATTGAAAACATATTGCCAGGTCCGGTAGAAGCAGATCGAATCCAGCACTACCTGCCCCATCGCTACCCGTTTCTCCTCGTGGACCGGGTGATAGCAATGCAGCGCCAACCGGAGAAAAGGCTCAGGGCAATCAAGAACATCAGCATCAATGAGCCATTTTTCAGCGGCCATTTTCCAGGCAACCCGGTGATGCCGGGAGTGCTGATCATAGAAGCCATGGCCCAGGCTGCCGGTATGCTGGCGCATCTGGATGCAGAATTCGAAGGCAGGAAGGGCGGATTATACTTCCTGGTCAAAGTGGATAATGCGCGTTTCACCAGGACCGTAGTCCCTGGTGATCGGCTCGAAATGGACGTAGAACAAAAGCGCATCGTGCGCGGCATGGGCCAGTATTTTTGCGAGGCCAGCGTGGAAGGCCAAAAAGTGGCCAGCTGCGAGTTGTTGTGTGCGGTCAAACCCAAATGAGTAGAATCCACCCCACCGCGCTGGTGGATCCTGCAGCAGAGCTTGCACCAGACGTTGAAGTAGGCGCCTTCAGCATTATCGGCCCGAAAGTGCGCATCGGCAGCGGCTGCTGGATCGGACCTCACGTGGTAGTGACGGGCCGCACCACCATCGGCCAGAACAACCGGATATTCCAATTTGCCTCCATTGGCGAGGAGCCACAGGACAAGAAATATGACGGTGCAGATACTGAGCTGATCATCGGCGACAACAACACCATCCGCGAAGCATGCACGTTCAGCCGCGGCACGGTGCAGGGCTCAGGCAAAACCATCATCGGCAATAACAACTGGATCATGGCCTGCGTGCACATCGCCCACGATTGTGTCCTGGGCGACAACATCATCATGGCCAATAACGCCTCCCTGGCCGGCCATGTCACCGTAGGCGACTGGGCCATACTGTCGGGTTATTCACTGATCCACCAATTCTGTTCGGTGGGTGCGCACAGCCTTACCTCGTTTGCCAGCTATGTCAACCAGAGTATCCCTCCCTACGTTACTGTTTCCGGCGAAAAGGCCAAGGCGAGAGGAGTAAACACCGAGGGGCTCAAGCGCCGTGGCTACACGAACGAGCAAATACAGCAGGTTCGAAGGGCATACAAGATACTGTACCGCTCCGGCAAGACCATGGATGAAGCCCGGGAAGAGTTGGCGAGCATGGCCGCCGACTCCAGTGAAATCCAGCCCCTGGTCGACTTTCTGGACAACACCGGGAAAAGCATGATCCGATAGTGTGCTGTCACCACAAGCCATGACGACAGTCCAACCCATTTTCGCCCTGGTTGCCGGTGAAGCTTCCGGTGACCAACTGGGCGCGGCCTTGATCAGGGAACTGCGCGCGACCTGGCCCGATGCGCGTTTTGTGGGCGTTGGCGGCGACAACATGCGCCGCGCCGGGCTTGAGGCCTGGTGGGACAGTGCCGAGCTGGCCGTATTTGGCTTGTTTGAAGTCCTCGGCCACCTGCCTCGGCTGTGGCGCATGCGCCGTGAACTTCGCCGGCGGCTGTTGCAGTTGCGACCTTTGGCTTATATCGGTATCGATGCCCCCGATTTTAACCTCGGCCTGGAGAAGCAACTCAAATCTGCGGGCATACGCACAGTCCACTATGTCAGCCCAACCGTCTGGGCCTGGCGACCGCGCCGGGTGCGCAAGATTGCAGAAGCCGTGGACCTGGTGCTCTGCCTGTTTCCATTCGAACCCGCGTTCTATGCAGGCTATGGCGTTGCGGCCGTGTATGTGGGACACCCCATGGCGGACGAGATCCCGCTCTCCAGCGATGCCGCTGAAGCACGCGGCCAACTGGGCCTGGACCGGCAGCAGCGCGTCGTTGCATTATTGCCGGGAAGCCGCAGCAGCGAAGTATCGCGACTGGCCGCGCCCATGATCCAGGCCGCCTGGCTGCTTTCCCGCGAATTCCCCGACCTTCGCTTCGTTGCTGCGATGGCTAACCCGACAGTTTCGGCCATTTTCGGCACTATCCTCGCCAGCATGAACGCTGCATTCAACACGGCGGCCAGTGGCGTGGCCGGTGCCGGCGCCGTTGCACCGCCGGTCGAATTGATCGAGGGCCGGGCGCGCATTGCCATGGCTGCTGCCGATGTCGTGCTGTGCGCATCCGGGACTGCCACGCTCGAAGCAATGCTGGTTAACCGGCCCATGGTCTCAAGCTACCGCCTGGCGCCGGCAACTTACCGGCTGGCAAAATCACTGAAACTGCTCCGCATCCGGTACTTTGCCCTGCCCAACATCCTGGCCGGAGCCATGCTGGTGCCGGAGTTGATTCAGCAGGCAGCAACTGGCGAACGGCTGGCAGAGGAGGCGAAACGCTGGCTGCTTGACCCGGAATCCTGCCAGGCCCTGCGCGCACGCTTTACTGCGCTGCACCACGAGTTGCGCAGCAACGCCAGTCATCGGGCGGCGGCCATTGCGGCCCTGTTGCAGGAAAAGCGGTGAAGCGGCAACTGTCCAGGCTGACCGCTGGAGTCGATGAAGCAGGACGAGGCCCGCTGGCCGGGCCGGTGGTCGTGGCTGCAGTCATCCTGGACCCGGCGAAGCCGATTGCGGGACTGGATGACTCCAAGCGCCTCAGCGCTGCCCGGCGTGAACTCCTGTTTTCCCTGATTACGGAAAACGCAATCGCCTGGTCCGTCGTGGAAGTTTCTGCCGAGGTCATTGATGCCTTGAACATCCTGCAGGCAACGCTTTGGGGCATGCAGCAAGCGGTTGCGCGCCTGTCGCCAGGACCTCACAGGATCCTGATCGACGGCAACCGGGCACCGGTGCTGAGCGGCGAAGTGTATACCATTGTTGGGGGCGACCGCCTGGAACCGGCAATATCGGCCGCATCCATACTGGCAAAAGTATCTCGCGATAGCACCATGCGCGGGATGCACGCGCTGTACCCCCAATACGGATTCGACCAGCACAAGGGTTACCCGACTTCCAGCCACCTGCTGCTGCTGGAACAATTCGGGCCTTGCGCGATTCACCGGCGCTCCTTTGCCCCGGTCAGGCGATTGCTGCAGGATTCGCTGCTGTGAAAAAAACCAGGATTTTCTAAAGAAGCTCTGAATAATTCAGAGTTTCCTCAAAAGGTTGAAAAACCTTTGATCCCGGGGTCCTCGATCATTTCTTCCGTAACCTGATCAACGCGCGCGGTGGGAGGGCCGCAGCGCAGCCAGTTGGCCAGCGCCAGCAGATCAGCTTGCGTTCCCGCCGCCACCACTTCCACGCTGCCATCGGCAAGGTTGGTGGCGCTGCCTGCAAGACCCAGGCGCTCTGCTTCGCGCCGCGTTGATTCGCGAAACCACACGCCTTGCACTTTTCCCCACACCAGGAAGCGGCGGCACTGCCGGGGTGTGTCGTGCAGGCCGCTCAAACGATCGCTCCGTCACCGGGCCGAATGCATGCCAGCCTGGGCATCAATGAACTGCTCGATGGCTGCGCCGGTGACCGGGCCGAGGAATGCCTTGACTGACCTGCCGGCCGGGTCAAGCACAATGGTTGTGGGCAATACCCTGGGCGCACCGAAGGGCTCCGGCGGATGGAAAACGTCCACCTGCAGGATGGGATAGCTCACATCAAATTCACCCAGGAATGTTTCAAAGTTACTGTCGTCCGCCTCTTCAAAGACCAGGCCCAGCACGGTGATGTCTTTGCGCTCCGTGTGCATCCTGGACAGCTCCGGAATCTCTTTGCGACAGGGAGCACACCAGGTTGCCCAGTAATTGAGCACTACCCATTGCCCGCGGTAGTCAGATACGGAAACCTCACCGCCGCCCAGTTCGGGAAGTGTAAAATCAACCGGCGTGTCGGTCTCGTAGCCACTGTTCACCGCGCCCGGAAGCAGGCAACAGAACAATACTGCAAGTGCGCGCCTGCTCATGACTGGGCCAAGCCCACAGCATCATCGCGGTACATGGGCCGCAGCGGACGATTCAGGCGGGCAAGTCCCGCTTGCTGTACTTCCTGGATTGCCTGCAGGAATGCACGGTCCCAGGCCGGGTTTACCTGGACCAACTCCGGCACGAGCGCATCCAGCCCTGCAACGGGCAGGTGATAATTACCGCTGCAGTATAAGTCGGACAAGTTGAATTCAGCGAGGTCACGCACCAGTCTCCAACGGCCCTCCTCATCGCGGGCAGCGATTTTCGCCCGTTCGAGATTGTGCAGCAAGTGCTGCAAGCGCCGCTCATTCCCCAGTGGCTCCAGCGCCAGTAATTGCGTATCCGAAAGATCTCCGCCACTCTGCTGGGCTTGCCACAAATGACCCACGAGACGAAAAACCAACTGGAAGTCCTGCCGCTCCGGCCATGCACTGCGTGTTCGCTCACTGTCCGCAAAGGTGGTCAGGGATGCGGCCAGGGACGCACCCAACAGGATCACGCTCCACACCAGGTACAGCCAGAACAGGAACAAGGGAATGGTGGCCAATGCACCGTAGATGACCGTGTAGTTGGCGTTCTTGACGTATTCAACGAAGCCCAGTTTGGCCAATTCAAACAATACGGCACTGAGCAATGCGCCAGACAGGGCATCACGAAATCTCACGCGCCGATTCGGCACGAGCAGAAACATGACTGAAAATACCGTCCAGGACAGAAAGAAGATCCCCACCCGGTACCATGTGGCCGAGGCATCATCGCCCAATGCCAGCGGCCCGACGACTTTTTGCACACTCAGGGCCACCGCCGCGCCCAGCAGCAAGGGTCCGAGCGTGAGCACGGCCCAGTACATGACCACCCGGTTCATCACTGAGCGCGACCGGTCTACCCGCCAGATGCGGTTGAAGGCCTGTTCGATGCGGAACATCAACAGGAGGGCGGTAATGATGAGGAAAATGGTGCCCGGCAGGGTCAGGCCACTGGCGCTGGCCAGGAAGGTGTTGATGTATTCGCCGACCTGCTCCCCGGTAGCCGGAAGGAACTGGCTGAACAGGAAGGATTTAAGCTGGTTCGACCAATCGGAAAAAACCGGAAAGACGGCAACAATGCCAAAAATGACCGCCAGCAAGGGCACGATGGCAAGCAGGCTGGTATAGCCGAGGGAAGCCGCCTCCTCAAAACAGCGATCTTCACTGAAATGCTTCCACACATGCCTGACCAGGCGTCTTAAGTCGCTCAGGCGGGGCTGCACGTCAAGAACGGACGATGTGGATGATGGCATTTCGGTCTACCCGCTGTTGCACTGTCAATAAAATGGCCGAATCCCGACTGCGAAAGGCATTTTAGCAAAGGAAGCAGTTGTCCGCCGGGAATCTGCATATCCATGTTATTGTGCCGGTGTGCAGCTACAGACGGCCACGACCATTGCGCGACTTCCTCCGGGGCTTTCACACATGGGACCAAAACCAATACGGAACCGCAACTGATGGAAATTCTTGTCCTGTACTACAGCCTGCACGGACACACGGCCAGCATGGCCCGCCAGATTGCCCGCGGTATTGATGAAGTGGCGGGCGCCAGTGCGCGCATTCGCACGGTACCCGCGGTAAGCAGTGGCCTGGACCAGCGCACGCCACCGGTGCCCGTTGATGGCCCGCCCTGGGTGCGCAAGGAAGACCTGCTGGAGTGTGCGGGACTGATCATTGGCAGCCCGACCCGTTTTGGCAACATGGCGGCTGCGCTCAAGTATTTTATCGACAGCACCGCGGCCGAATGGTACTCCGGCAGCCTGGCCGGCAAACCGGCAGCGGTATTCACCTCCACCGCCAGCCTGCACGGAGGCCAGGAGTCAACCTTGCTCAGCATGATGCTGCCCCTGTTGCACCACGGCATGGTGCTGGTCGGCCTGCCGTTTAGCGAAGCGGGCATAACCCGCACCGCCGGCGGTGGCACCCCTTATGGAGCCAGCCAGTTCAGCAGTTGGTCCGGTGACCGCGCGCTGGATGATGATGAGTCCGGCCTGTGCCGGGCACTGGGGCGCAGGGTCGCCGGCATCGCCCTGAAGTTGCAATCATGAAGTTGCAATCATGAGCATGCAAGCCATGAAAAACCCGCTGGCAGCGATGCTGTGCTACGTGGCGATTTTCTTTCTTCAACCCATCTGGCACGGACTGCTGCCTGCGCCCATGGGCAACCAAAGCCTGGCATTGACCTTGCTCAGCACCTCGCCGCTGGTGATACCGCTGGGAGGCATTCTCCTGCGCCAGATGCGCAGCATGATCTGGGGCGGATACCTGGTGGTGCTGTATTTCATAGCCGGGGTGATGGAGGCATGGAGCAATCCACCGCAACGCTATCTTGCACTGTTGCAGGTGGGGCTGACATTGCTGTACGTGCTGCTGCTGGTTAACATGACCCGTCCGGCACGCGGGCAAGCCCATCGACCGGACTGAAGCCATACGAGTGCAAGCCATATCATGATAGCGCGACTCCTGATCATCACCACCGGCGGGACCATCGACAAAATCTATTTCGATGACAAGAGCGACTACCAGATAGGCGAGTCCCAGATCAGCCAGATTCTGCGCGCCATGAACGTGGCTTTTGACATTGAAGTCAACGAGGTGCTGCGCAAAGACAGCTTGCACATGGGCCCGCAAGATCGCCTGCTGGTGCGCGAAGCGGTGCTGAAGAGTGATACCCGGCACGTCCTGATCACCCACGGTACCGACACCATGGTGGAAACAGCCAACGCCCTGCAGGACCTCGGCGACCGCACCATCGTTTTGACCGGCGCGCTCAACCCGGCGCGCTTCAGGGATTCCGACGCGGTGTTCAACATCGGTTGCGCCGTCGGAGCCGTGCAATGCCTGCCGCCCGGTGTGTACATTGCCATGAACGGAAAAGTATGGAACCCGGCCAGGGTGCGCAAGAACCGTGCAGCTAACCGGTTTGAAGAGACCTGAACCGCGGCGGGACATAGCCAAAGCGATTCATCTGGTCGAAATGCCGTGCAACAATTTTCCGCGCCTGCTCATCACTGAGTGATTCGGTCCACTGGTTCCTGGTGCCCTTGCGGAAAAAGTGCCGCGAATTGGGGCTTTTTTCTACGAAGCCGGAGTTGAGTTCCTGCTTTTTCAGCTCACTGAACGCAGAAAACCTGATGGCCTTGCGCACCCGTTCGCGATCCCCGTCCAGACCCAGCAGTTTGGCTACGGCTCCGAACGCCTTCAAGGGCTTGTCCTGCATATCCTCGTAACGAACCACCACGATGGAAGGACATGGCTGCGCGGTCCAACTGGCAACGTGCGTTGACCAGGAGCCCATGTAGCCAGCAACATTTTCCTGGTTGGTCGGTGTCCCGGTTTCCTCGCTGCCCAGGAACTCAATGGCCTCATCCACGCTCAGGCCGAAGTGGTCTGCCACCGACAGGACAACATCCAGGGGATTGCGTACCACGTATATGGCGCCTGCCATCACCCGCATGTTGTGTACCGGCACGCCACCGAGTTGGCCAAACATGTTATGCGTCTTGGTAAAGATGCTGCCGCGCTCACGGCTGTTGGCTATGTCCTGGTGGACTTGTGGCCGCAACACCATGGCCTCCCCGAACGGCAACGCGCTGGCCTGGCTGCCGGCAAGGTAAGGCTGGTACCAGCGCGGCTTTGATTCGTCCTCAAAGTAAGCAGGGAGGTTTGCGATGCTTCCGGGGCGGGCAGGGTTTTCAAGCAGGTTGTATATAAAGGCCCGCAACCAGGTATTTCCCGATTTGGGATAAGAAGCCAACCAGACAATATTTCCCATAGCGTTTGATGCCTAAAGAAATTACTCAAGCCCAAAAGTGTTTGAACGCAAAGATGATCACGCCGACCAGTCCACCCACCAGCGTTCCATTGATCCTGATGTATTGCAAGTCATGCCCTATGGCAAGCTCGACGCGCTCACTGGTTTCGTCGCCATCCCAGCTTGCTACGGTGTCGCTCACCAGGCTGGCTACGGCATGGCGATTATCTTCCAGCAAGGCAATCGATGAGTCCACCAGCCAGCGATTAACCAGCGCCTGCATGTCGCCGTCAACCGACAGTTCGCGCGCCAGCGAGGACACAAAAGCGCCCAGTTGCGCGCGGATGGCCGAGTCCCCGGACTGAAGGTCAGTCTGCATGCCATCAACCAGGTTCATCCACAGCCCGTACAAGTAGTCCTGCAGGTCCTCGTTCTCCAGCGCGGCCCGCTTGAACTCTTCCGCTGCCCGGTGCAGTTCCTTTGAGGTGCGCAGATCACCTGCCCAGTCCCGCAGGATGCGGTCAAAATCACTGCGCACCGGGTGGTCCGGGTCCAGTGACATCTGCAACAGCAGGGTTTCAATGCGATTGAGCATTTGCTGCACGATGCGATCGTCAATAAAACCCGGCAACCACCACGGGCTCTCGCGCTGTACATTCCCGCGTATGGTTTCACGGTGATCGTGCAACAGGATTACGGCATAGCGCAAGGCCTGGGTGAGCACCTGCTGGTGGCGGCCGCCCTGCACCAGCCAATCAAGGATATTGCCCATCAGGGGCGCCAGATCCAACCGTTCAAGCTGGCCGCGGCTCAGGCGTTTCACGAAGCTGCGCACGCTGCTTTCCTGCCAGGCCCCTGCCATCCAGCCCAACAGATTCGCCATCGTTTGCACTACCCGCTCGTGCCCGGGACCCGACTGCAGCCACACAGCGGACTTTCGCGCCAGGTTGACTGACTCCAGCTTTTGTTGCACCACGGCCGGATGCAGGAAATTATCCGCAATGAACCGGGCCAGGCTGAGTCCAATTTCGTTTTTTCGGCGCGGAATGATGGCCGTATGGGGAATGGGCAGGCCCAGCGGATGACGGAACAACGCCACCACCGCAAACCAGTCCGCCAGGGCGCCGATCATTCCGGCCTCGGCAAACGCATGTACCCATGCGGCCCAGGCCTCCGGACGGCGCCAGGTCAGGAGGAACAAGGCAAACATCAGGATCAGCAACATCAAAGGCAGGCGCTTGGTTTGCCGCAGGCGATCCGCCTTCTCCCGGTCGCTTGCTCCAGGTGGCGGAGGATTATTCAGGGCTTGCGGCTGCAAGAGTCAGCGGCAGGATCAGAATCGAATTTTGCCGGTGATAAGGTCTTTCCACATTACCCAGTCTCCGGCAAAGCTGTAAAAGGGGTGGGTAAAGGTTGCCGGCCGGTTTTTCTCGAAGAAGAAATGCCCGACCCAGGCGAATCCGTAGCCACACAAGGGGGCCAGCAGCACATAGCGCCATTGCGCGCTCCACGCACTCCACGCAAGCAACAGCAAAACCAGCGTGCTGCCAATGAAGTGCAAAGCCCGACTGGTGCGATTGGCGTGCTCGCGCAGGTAGAACGGGTAAAACTCGCCAAATGACCCGAACTGCTGACTCATGCAACCACTCCACTGCCGGTGAAAATAGAAACCCCGCGATGGTTGCCCACCGCGGGGATTCATTTCCTGTAGGAGCGCGCTTACGCGCGAACTCCTAATTAAACAAAGCGCCGGAACCCGACCATACCCACACCCAACATCAACAGGGCCAGCAACATCATGCCGTACTGGTTCAATGTCGGGATGCCTTCGAAGAACACCGTGTTGGTAATCAGGCAACTGTCGCCTTGACCCGCACTAACCACGAGGTTTTTGCACCCATTGTCGACTTCGACGGCATCGTCATAGATGTGCTCATCTACGGAGCAGTGCGAGTATAGATACTCCGGAACAACTTCCGTGCCGTAGATGTTATCGCCGGTTCCATGGAACTCCAGGCTACACTCGATCGGCGGTTTCGGTTCTTCGGCCAAGGCTTCGCCAATCGCAGCCAGATCAGGTTCAATCCTTGGATCGTAGCAATCCTTGCTCGTCTCTGCGCCGACGATGTATGTATCGCAGACCAGCTCCAGCTCGAAGTTCTGGTTCACCTGGTCACCACCCGTACCTTCGACGATCCACGTCTTCTCAACCACCAGGACCACCGGTTCCGGCGTATTGACGATGGAGCAAATGAAGTCTCCGGACTCTACGTCCTCGAAATGACAGCCAGCCGAGTCATCAGTGATCTCACCGGCGACACCGGGCGTCCCGGACGTGCCGTCAGAGGACGCACCATAGCTTGGTGAATAGCCTTCCGGCACCACTTCGTCGATGTCGCAATCCAGCGTACCCGGTTCAAACGATTGCACGATGAACACAACATCGCGGTTTTCGTTGATTTCCTGGGTCTGCGTAAGCGGTAAACCGGTGAAGCAGTTGATTTTCACTTCAACATCCATCGGGTTGCCATCCGTGAAGTGCTTGAGCACACGGAACGCGGTATTGATCTGCGGTAACTCCAGACCCGTGCAGGCGTCATTATCCATGAGATCTTCTTCGTCCACCACACCACTGACGTAGTTGTAGAACCCGGTGTTTTCGCCATTACACTCATTGCTGGCCGGGTCGACTTCGGCTGGATCGATTGCAGAGTTAACCGTCACTGTCCAGGCCTCGTTCTTCAGGCCAGCCAGGGCTTCGTCATCCACGAGTTTAGGAACAAAGCCCAGGGTGCCGGTTTGAGAGTTCTCCGTACCCGCCACGTACACTGACGGCGCCGAGTTGAGCGTAATGCCCGCACCCGGTGAGAAGGCATCGTCGAGGTCGTAGTAGCCCGGGCCATTGCCGTTGTTGGTTGCGGTAATGGTGTAGACCACGGTATACGAACCGTTGGCTTCCTTCACGGCAGGTCCATTAACCGTCTTGGCCAGATTGATGTTCGGAAGCGGCAAGTCGCTGCAGGCGTCGTTGTCTTCCAGATCCTCCTCATCCGCCACACCGTCTACATAGTTATAGAACCCGTCGTCTGGGTCACCATCGCATTGGCTGGTCCCATCAATCAAGGGCGGATCAACGTTGAAGTTGGCCGTAACATCCCACTTCTCGTTATTCTGGGCGGCCAGGGCTTCGCCCGTCACGAAAGCAGGATATGCACCCAGGGTGCCGCTCTGAGTGCTTTCCGTACCCGCCACGTACACTGCCGTCGGCGTTCCATTAACAGTAATGCCGGTACCACCCGGTGACAAGGTGTCGTTCAGGTCATAGAAGCCCGGACCCTGCCCGGAATTGCTGGCGGTAATGGTGTAGACCACCGTATAGGTCCCATTCTGTTGCAGGGCAGCCTCGGTCTTGACCGTCTTGGCCAGGTTGATATTCGGGCCTGGCAGACCTGCGCAGGTGTCATTGTCGCTCAGGTCTGTGTCGGTCGAGCTACCGTCAACGTAGTTGTAGAAGCCGGTGTTGATGACCGGATCGGCCGGATCACACTGACTGCTGTTCGGACTAACCGATGCCGGAACGACCGTGAAGTTGGCCGTAACGTCCCACTCCTCGTTCTTTTGGGCAGCCAGGGCTTCGCCCGTCACGAAAGCAGGATATGCACCCAGGGTGCCGCTCTGAGTGCTTTCCGTACCCGCCACATACACTGCCGTCGGTACTCCATTCAGCACAATGCCGGCACCGGGTGAGAAGGCATCGTCCAGGTCGTAGTAGCCGGGGCCTTGCCCGCTGTTGCTGGCGGTGATGGTGTAGACCACGGTATAGGTTCCATTACCTTGCAGCACAGGAGCCGTCTTGAGTGTCTTGGCCAGGTTGATCGCCGGATCCGGCAAGTTGCTGCAGGCGTCGTTGTCCGTCAGGACCGACTCGCCACCCTCCACACCGTCTACGTAGTTGTAGAACCCGCGGGCCAGGTCGCCATTACACTGGCTGGTTGCATTAATGCCGGCCGGATCGACCGTGAAGAATGCCGTCACGGTCCAGGACTCGAACTGGTCGGCAGCGAGGCCTTCATTTGTCACAAAGGTCGTATAGGCGCCCAGCGTACCACTCTGATTATTTTCACCCACCCCAACGTCATACGCCGCCGTTGGCACACCGCTCACGGTAATGCCGTCACCCGGTGAGAAGAGATCGTTCAGGTCGTAGAAACCTTGACCTTGCCCGATGTTAGTGGCGGTAATGGTGTAGACCACTTTATACGTCCCATCCGGTTGCAGGGCAGCCTCAGTCTTGACCGTCTTGGCCAGGTCAAGATCAGCTAGGGAATCGTCATTGGTGAACTGGCAGGTGACATCGTCACCTACGGCCAGGGTGATGTTTTGATCCACCAGGTTGCCGCCATCACACGTGAAAGAAGTGGCAAGATAACCACTCGGTCCTGATTCGCCCAGGGCGTAGGCCACCCCGGCGGTGACCGCAGTGGGCCCGAGAGATGCATCTGTGGCTGTGCCTGTTGGTGTGCCCGAGAAGCCGCCAGTACCCGTTGCGGACAGCATCCACTCATCCGCCTCATTGGTGCTGCCACCGTCATTCACCACCAGCTTGCGCAGCGTCAGTTGCGGCGCGACGTCGTTATTAATAATGGTACAGGTCTTGCTTCCACCCGAAGCCAGGGTTACCGAGCCACCGCCAAACGCCCCGCCACCGGCATTATCGCCGCCAACACAGGACCAGCTGCCTTCGCTATAGCCCGCTACATCGGTTTCCACCAGCGTGTAAGGCGTATTCGCGTTCACCGTCAGCGCGGTCGCGGTATAGGTCTTGGTCGTAGTCCCGGAAGGCGCGCCAAAGCTCAGTGCGTCGGCGCTGGTGGTGATGCTAAAATCGGCCACCACCGCGGTGCCGCCATTGTCATTGGTAATCTGCTTGACGATGGTCAAAGAGGCCGTATCGTCGTTATTGGTGATGGTACAGGTCTTGGTTATACCCGTGGCCACGGTTACCGAGCCACCGCCAAACGCCCCGCCACCGGCATCGTCACCTCCGGTACAGGACCAGGTGCCTTCCGAATAACCAGCAAAGTTATTCTCAACCAGTGTGTACGCCGTGTTCGCGGCCACGCTCAAAGTGGTCGCCGTATACAGCAGGGTATTCGCGCCATCCGCTGCGCCGACGCCGAAGCTCACTGCGCCTGCACTGGAACTGACACCAAAAGAACTCGCCGTTGCCGTGCCGCCATTATCATTGACCACGCGTTTGCGAATGATCAACGAGGTGGGCAGGTCATCGTTGGTGATGGTACAGGTCTTGGTTACGCCTGGATCTAACAGGTCCACGGTACCATTGCCTGCGGGTCCGTTGTCTTCAGGAACAGAGCCAGGTTGATTGCTAAGGCAACTCCAGGTGCCTTCGCTGTAGCCGGCAAGGGGGGTTTCGACCAGCGAGTAGGGTTGCCCGGCAAGCACGGTCAATGTGTCCGCGGTGTAGCTCAGGGTGTCGGTCCCATCCGATACAGGGGCCTGGAAGTTCAATGTGCCGGCGTCAGTGGTGATACCGAAATCGCCCACCACTGCGGCGCCGCCGTTATCATTGACGACGCGCTTGACGATAACCAATGCACCATTAATGGACAACCCGCACTGGAATGGCCGATCGGGCGGTATGAACAGGGCATTGAGCGTCATGCGCCGGCCGTTGATCTGTTGCAGGGTGTTGTTCTTGAACGCGTGGCCGCCAAGATACATGATATTGCCACCCACAGTATCGACGGGTTTTACTTTTGAAGCTGCAGACTTTTGTATTGCCAGGTCCGTTATGAGTTGCGTGTTGACGTAGCCATTATTAATAAATACGCCGCCGTTCAAGGTCCAGGAGGTGATCGAACCCCCCTGTTCTCCATCGAGAGGGCCAGTTATCTGGCTGTATGCCATGGGAGCATTCGGGTATGACTGTATGCCTTTGGTCCCATTACCTGCGACACCAAACTGCGTCACGAACGTGCCCACCGTGTTCGGTGGTACCACGAGGTTTGCATTCTCAAAGTACTGGGTTGCGTGGCATTCGGCAAGAAGATTACCACCGCCCACCACAAAGGCGTTTACTGCCGCCAAAACCTGCGAAATGGTCGCCGGTGCCAGCTGGCCGTCACGGTGGGGCTCAAGGTGAGCGGTGGCACACTCAACAGTCGACAATAGCAGGGGGTTTATCACGTTCCAGTTGCAGGTGTCCGGGTCAAACCCGGGGGTGCCCGGGGTGATACAGTTAACATATACTGCTTGTTTCTTGCCGCAATCACTGGTACACGCTGCCCCCGGAATACCCGCAGCATCCATAACGGCGGAATGTATGAACGTGTTCCAATCACTGATGGCTGCAAATGGTTTATGTTGCAGCGCATAGCGGATATCGATCTCGGCATCCGCAGTGGTCTGATACATGGTGACAGAGCTTTCGAGGGCATTGGCGATAAACTTTGTGCTCGCTACGATGATCGCCTTGGTCACATGCTGGGGCACCGCGTTACTGATAATGAACGGGCCACCGGCAAAGAAGATATCGGCAGCGGCAATTGGGGTGGGGCGAATGCGGGCGGCATTGACAGTGAAGTCCGCGCCATCAGCGACAAACTCATCACCAATCGCACAATCGAGGGGGTCGCCACCAATCGCTGCCAAGGTCAGCGTCGTTGCGGTGACTGTCGTGACCCGTCCCCGGGTCATGCCGTCGGTTACGTTGGTGACCAGGTCACCCACCTGCACACCGCCGGCAACAAAACTGCTGGTGGCACTGGTCAGTGGCGAGCAGGTGGCCTGGGTCGCGCTGACGATTCCCCTGATCTTGGGTTTGTTGTAGCGAATGGCCCAACTCATGGGCACATTGTTCTGCAGCATCTTGTTGGCCAGGCCATAGGCCTTCAGGTTGAAGCCGACTGCGGGGGCCAGGCCTTGGGCCTGCAGCGCATTGTCCATGGGGATAATCAGCGAACCTGACGGAATAGATACCAGGTTTTGTGTAGCTCCGGGCAGGTCGGGATCGGCAAATGCAGCCTGGGCACTGAGCAGGCTTAACAAAGCCACCGCAGCGACGTTGCGCAGAATGCTTGTGGATTCAAGCTGCTGGACTGGGGCGCTACCTGGAACAGGTGACTGGACATCGGCACAAGGCCTGGAACGATTTGCAGATTGCATGAGGTACCCCCTAACTTTTAAGCTCTTTTTTCTAGATACAGCTCAATGCATTTACCCAACAGCGCATCAAGCCACCACACACCGTGGCCTCGCACTGAGGCTTTGCAATACCCCACCACGGACCAACTGCCGGGGACCAGTCCCTGGCCGGGGGTCAGTGTCTTGCGTAACTGATCAAAGTCCTATTTAAACCGCTAACTTAATCTATGCTCGCTTAGTCTGCATCGGAGTGCAGCCAGTGTCAATCAACCAAACGCTTTTTTAACCCGAATACCGGCAGCGAATTTCGTGTGAATCATGCCCATTATTTGCGCGGCAAAGGGGCGCATTCCCTCCAAGGTGGTGCCGGCACCAGGATTCGAACCCGGGACCTACTGATTACAAATCAGTTGCTCTACCAACTGAGCTATGCCGGCGTGTAAGTAAGGGCGGTATTTTAGAGCATACCCCGCAATTCACAAGGACTTTACCAGGCCGGGAGCGGGCAGGCCGCAGCATCAGGAGAGCCTGGCACTGACATCCCCGGCCAGGAACTCCCGCACCGTGTCCTTGCCGCCGGTGCCAGGGCAGCGCACCAGTAATCCACCGCGAACGCTGATTCCGGAAACTGTGCCGCTCACCGTTGCCTGCGCGGGATTGCCGCTAATGCTGACATCGACCGCCTTGCCTCGCAGGATATCCAACCGGGCCCAGTCAGCGGCAAAGGCAGCAAAGCCCTGTGATGCAAACAGTTCAAGGCCACGCAACAGTTCGTCCAGCAGCAGGCCACACAAGCTGTCGCGAAAGTCTTCAGCCAGGGGTTCGGGCACCTGCGAGCACACGTCCGTCCAGGCTTGTTCGATGGGGTTCTGGTTTCCGGGAATAGTTGGCATGCTGACATTGACGCCCACACCAATCACCGCGACAGCACCTTCCGCCGCGTGCTGGCGCAGTTCCACAAGAATTCCGGCCAGTTTCCTGCCAGCCACCAGGATATCGTTTGGCCACTTGATCCCAGCGGCGCTTACACCCGCCTGCTGTAGCGCCCGCGCCACGGTGACCGCCACAACCAGTGGCAACTGTAGCAGGGCATCCGCTGGCCTGGCGAACTGCCAACCCACGCTCAGGTAGATATTCCCGCCAGGCGGCGAATGCCAACTGCGGCCGCGCCGGCCACGGCCGGATTCCTGCCGGTCGGCCACTACCGCGTGGCCGTGCTGTTCTGCCAGCGGCAAGCTATTCAGGAACAGGTTGGTGGAATCCACCACCTCCAGCACCGTCAGTTGCCGTAACAGGGTACGGGTATCAGCAGCAAGGCCGGCGCGGATGGCAAGGGGACCAAAAGCCCGGAAGGTTTTTGTCAGCACATCCACCCTGCTGTTCAGCGAAACCAGTTGCGCAACATGGCCCGCTCGAATCGATATTCGCTGCCAAGGCGCATCTTGCGCAGGTTGCTGCGGTGCGTGAACAGCAGGAACAGCGCCACGGCGATGGCAAAGGCCAACTGCGCAGGACCAGCCTCGAGCCACAGAAATACCGGCACCAGGCTGATGCCCGCCAGCATGGTGGCCAGCCCTACCCAGCCAGTCAGGGTCAGCGCCAATAACCAGGTTAGCAGCATGGGGGCCAGCGCCCAAGGCTGGACCACGCACAGCACGCCTACCGCGGCGGCAGCGCCTTTGCCTCCGCGAAACCCGTGCCACAGCGGAAAGCAATGCCCTACGATCGCCGCGAATCCGCACAATACCACCAGGGTCGAATGGTTAGCGGCTATATCCGGTCCGAAAAAATGCAGGCGCGGGATAAAAGCAGCCGCCAGCACGCCTTTGGCCACGTCGATTAACACCACCCCCAGTGCAAAGCGGAAGCCCTGGGTACGAAATGCATTGGTTCCCCCTGCATTGCCGCTGCCCGCTAGCCGGATATCCACCTTGCGCAGGGCGCCCAGCATCAGGCTGCCGGAAAAAGAACCCAGCAGGTAAGCCAGCAGCACATTGATGAATGCGTTTGCCGTCATCAAAGCAGGATATCCGGTTGTGGCGTGACCCCGACGACCAGGCCGCCCGGCCCTAAATGAACGCCGATAGCAGGTCCCGCCTCTGTCACGTGGCAGGAATGGATTTCGCCGTGGCCACGCAGAATGTGCCGGCGTAACTCGTTTGCGCCCGCCGCATTATCGCAATGGGCGATCAATACCCGGACCATCTGGCCTTTTTTCATCTTGCGCATGGCAGTGCGCGCCAGCGCCTCCGGCCGCGCTCCGCGGCCCAGGTGAAAACCGCCGAGCCTCAGCTTGCCCGCCGGGTTGGCCGTCAACACGGGGTTTATGTGCAGCAGGTCGGTGAGCCGCTTGAGCAGGCGCGGTACGCGCCCGCCCTTGACTGCAAAGCCAAGGTCATGTGCCACTGCGACCACCCGGGTGCGGGGCACGGCTTCGTACACCATGGCTGCTACCTCCTCAGCGGAACAGCCCCGCTGCGCAGCTTCCGCGGCCACGATGGCCAGCAGGCCCTGCCCCGCCGAAGCACTGAACGAGTCCAGCACCCTTACTGTTCCCGGCTGTTGCCGGCCGGCTGCCTGGATTGCAGCCGCAATCGTGCCGCTGAGTCGCGCAGAAAGCGCGACTGAAATGACGGCATAACCGTGCGAGGTCAACAAAGAGTAGATACGCGCGAAATCCTGGGCCGGGGGTTGCGAGGTCAACGGTGCGTGCTCACTTTGCGCCAGCAGGGCGTAAAACTCTGCTGCGCCCAGGGAAACACCGTCCAGGTATTCGCGTTCGCCGAAACTGAGCCGCACCGGAACCACGTGTATCCCCAGGCGTTCAATTTCGGCGGGGGGAATATCAGCGCCTGAATCGGTGACGATGGCCACCCTGCCTGCCTGGTTCATCAGGCCCAACTGGCGGTGCATGTCATCGGCTTTCTGCTGGGTGACACTGCCAAAAGCCTCGCCGGCCAGGAAGACGTCTGCCGGATGGTCGACGTGGATGTGCACGCGCACCCGGTCACGCCCGCCGGCTACGACCAGGCTGCTGCAATCGAGTTTTTCCAGGGCGTGCATGATGGCTTCGCGGTCCAGCGCGCTGCCCGCAATCACGCATTCCGTGCAATAGCGGTGCCCGTGCGCCGCCTGGGGAGGGCTGGCGGGATGCCCCGCCTGCGGAAGATCAACCATAACCTCATCGACTGCGCCTTTTTCAACATAGGTCCACATGCCTTCCAGCAAGTCCACGAACCCCTGCCCGCCCGCGTCAACCACCCCCGCCTGGCGCAAAACCGCTAATTGGTTGGGGGTATTGGCCAGCGAATCCTGCGCGCGCTTCAATCCAAGCCGCAGCAATTCATGCAAGTCATGCATGCCGCTGGCAACACGCTGCACGATTTCGGCTGAAAAATCTTCCAGCACCGTGGGCAGCGTGCCAGCCACCGGCGTGGACATGGCTTTCCAGGCAGCCATGGAGCCGGCTTGGGTTGCCCGCGCCAGGCTCTCTGCAGTAAGCACCGTGCTCCCTGCAACCGCTTCGCTGAAGCCCTGGAAATACTGCGCCATGATGGCGCCCGAGTTGCCGCGCGCCCCATCCAGGGCAGCACTGGCGATGTGCGCCATCATGTCATCGAAGCGTGCGTGCGGCGCGCGGCTGGCCGAGTCCAGGATGGTCTTGAAAGTGAACGCCATGTTGGTGCCGGTATCACCGTCAGGCACCGGGAATACGTTGATCCGGTTGAGATGGTCACGGCGTTGAAAAATATGCCGGACACCAACGGAAATCGCACGCAGTAAACGCGGGCCATCAAGGTAGGCTATGGCAGTGGAAGATCGTCCCATGGCAGGCTCAGGTTTTGACGGCAGAAGTCTAGCACGGGAGAACTTGATGGCTGCGTTGCCACGTCCGGGGAGCGGTGAGTTCTTTCAGGCTACGCTTCAACTGCAACGATCCAAGGGCCTTGCCGTTAGTCGGCTTGGGGGCGCAAGCCGCGGCCGGTAGACTTACCCGGGAGACGCCGTAAACCTATCACTCTGAGCCACGTGCCAGGTCCAGGGAGGGCGAGTTTGTGCCTTTGTTCACCCCGGGGGCGCAACCCGCCGCCGGTACCCTTTCCCGGGAGACGCCGTAGATACATCCCTGTAGGCTCGGATGCGGCATCCCTGCCGCATACACTCCCGGAAAAGGCTCCCCGCCCCGGTTTGCTTGTCGTTCAAACACCGCAGAGTGTTTCAAACCCGCACCACCCGACGAGGGCCGCGCCCCCGGAACCAAGTTTCAAGGACAGGGGGCGGGGAGTTCTTTCTGGACCGTCGCCAGCAGGGCGGGGATTGCTCCCGGCAATCCTTCCGCATTTCCTCCATCCCTGGAGGTCGATGCTGGCGAGGAGTCCACAGGGCTAAGCGAGATGTGGCGGAGATCTCCTTCCAGGAGCGTATGAAACAGGGATGTTTCATTCGAGCCCCCATGG
>SHZL01000014.1 GCA_009692275.1 Lysobacterales bacterium
GTCACTGTGCCCTTTTGTTGGTGGAATTCTCAGTCGCAGATAGTGGTATTCATTTTCCACAATGTCCACATGCTTGTGCTGCATGAATTTGATATCTGTGGGGCGTATGTAGCTGTTGGACATAAACACAATCAGCCTTCGCATGTCCATTGTCATGTCCACATTTCGCATCAAGTCACCCAACTTTGGTTTCTTTGACGCTGCGTCTATCTACTGGGTTTGCTTGTTTCCTCCCTCATCCATGTACTTTCGTACTTGGATGGTTTTACCTATATAACGCCCTGCAGCACTCCAAATCTTGCGATATTCGTTGGTGTTAAACCACCCTCTTGGTATTTGCTTGACTGATACTTTGGGGAATTCAGGTATTGAAACAATCAACCTACGCTTACTCGCATAAGACATTATTGATCTCAGCAATAATGTACGACCGAAAGGCGACTTTACCTATAAAGTGCGGCGCGGCAGCAAGGAAGTTGCCATCAGCGGTGTCTATCACGTGATCGATCGCCCGCGCCGACTCAAATTCAGCTGGCGGGAGGATGGCGGACTTGAGATGCTGGTGCAGGTGCAGTTTGAGTCGGAAGCCACCCACACCAAAATGCGTATCAGCCTGAAACTGGACGCAAGTCTTGCCGCACAAGCCGATAACATCAAGCAACTATGGTCTACACGCAGCACGCTACTTGCGACCCTTCTGTCCAGGAAAGCCTGACCCTGTAAGCAAGCGCAAAGGCATTCCATGTCGAATATGTTTCGATCATTGCAAGGGCATAACTACTGCGTGTGGTGTGCCGGATCGTTCGTATCCAATATTGGTACCTAGATGCAACGCATCGCCCAGGACTGGATCGTGCTCACCGAGTTGACTGACCATAACGCTACCGCGGTTGGCATCGTCATGGGTTTGCAATTCGGACCACAGGTGGTGTTATTACCTCTTACCGGTTTCGTCGCTGATCACATGGACCGGCGCAAATTATTGTTCGTCACCCAGGCGGGGATGGGCCTGCTTGCACTGGGTCTGGGAATACTCACGCTTTCAGGGCTGGTGGAATTGTGGCACGTGTACGTGTTCGCGTTGCTGCTGGACTGCGTGACCGCCTTTGATTCGCCGACGCGTCTCACCTTTGTCTCGGACATCGTCTCCGAAAAGCATTTGTCGAATGCAGCGGCCCTGAATTCAACCTCGTTCAACGCGGCTCGCACGATTGGACCGGCCATAGAAGGCTTGTTAATTGTAGTCATCGGCTCCGGCTGGATCTTCGTGCTCAATGCCGCCTCCTTTGCGGCGGTGATCTATGCCCTGACCCTGCTGCGCAGAGACGAGATCAAACCGTTTCAGAAAACCACGCGCGCAAAAGGCAGCTTCGTCGCCGGTTTTCGTTATGTGTGGAATCGACCAGACTTGCTGACGGTCGTCATCATGCTGTGCCTGGTAGGCACGTTCGCGCAAAATTTTCCCATCTTCATTGCGACCATGGCAGTGAAGGTGTTTCAGTCGGGCGCCAGCGAGTACGGCTTGCTGACCTCGATGATGGCGCTCGGTTCGGTGACTGGCGCCCTGCTGGCCGCACGCCGCGAAACGCCGCGCATGGTTTTATTGATCGGCGCCTGCGCCCTGTTCGGTATCGGTCTCGCGGTCGCCGCCGTCATGCCCAGCTACTGGCCATTCAGCGTCGCGCTGATTTTTGTCGGTGTGTTCGCACAGAGTTTTACCACCACCGCCAACAGCGCCATGCAATTGTGGACCGAGCCGAAAATGCGCGGTCGGGTGATCGCGATGTTCCTCGCACTCGCATTGGGAGGCACACCGTTTGGTGCGCCGTTGATCGGCTGGATTGCGGACAGTTTCGGGCCGCGCTGGGCGCTGGGAGTCGGCGCCCTGTCCTGCTTCGCGGCGGCGTGGGTTGGAATAAATTACTTCAGGAAACACTGCAATCTGCAGTGGCGGGATGCCAGCGGGCGACTGCGTATCAGTTACGACGAACCGTGCCCGCAGGCTTATTCAGAATAAACCTAGTTTCCGATCGCAGCAGCTTCCGCTGATCGAATCGTCTGTACGGCTGCTTCCGGCAGAATATAGCCATCGCGCACATTCTGCTCAGCGACAGCACGCACCGCATTTACATAACTGGCGTGATCTAGATAGAGCGCCTTCAGCACGGCTTCATCGAACGGTTGGTGGGAGCCATACAGGCGACAGAAGGCTCCGGTGCCGTTATTCATGCCGCTATTCTGCGCAGTAGGTACCGCATGCTCCGCCACGCGAATGCCTCCCAGGATATTGCCATACTCGTCCCGGGCAAATTCCAGTTCTGGCAACATGCGCGCTACCTGTAATGGTTTCGCGGTAGGCGGTGCGACATCATCGCGTATCCACAGCACCATGTGCTCGTACGCGGCATTCATCACATCGCGAAATGGCACCCGACTATATGCAGGCAGGGCGCAGCCGGGATCACCCAACTCGGCATCAGCAACCGGCAAGCCCTGTCGCAGATTGGCTGCACGCGCAGACTCGATTCGAAACGGCACGTCGACATGGGATGTACCAGCCACTTCCCACTGACGGAAATTGTCGGTATCTGGTTGCGGTTCAGCCGCACGCCGCGGCATATCAGTTTCCGCCATCAACTTGAAAATCTTCACTGGCTGGTCATCACGCACACGACCACCGCCGCCGTGTACCACTACGCCGTCATAGACCGGATCCAGAGGATGAATGTTATTCAGGTAATTGGCGAGACGACTCGCTGACTGCGAGTGACCGGTGGCGATTATCTGTTCCGCCTTGAGCCCGCCCATGAAATCGACTTCTCCGGCAGGTGTAGATTCACCTTTGCGATTAAGCGCGCGCCCGACTGCGGAAAAAATATCGTAGGACAGGTCGTCATTTTGCACCATGCCATCGTGAGTGGTATCGAGACTGCTGTAGCGCTGCGGACTCCACTGCTTCATGGTATCTATGCCCATTTGCTGCGCAGAGACGCCGACAAAGGCATAACCGTTCTGTACCAGATGCGCGCCAGATTGCCACCAGTCAATGTCCTTGTCCGAGCCGCCGGTAACATTGAGCCATTCCACGATGACGATGCCGTTGAATGCAGTCGCAGCCGACGGTCGGCGCACAATCAAGCGCGTGCGATAACGATGCCCGGTGTCAATAATGTTGGCATTGCTCATATCCTCACCGGCATAGCGATTGGCAGTGCCTTCGATGAAATACTCTTCCTCGATATAGCCGTTCGCGGTCAGCTCGATGGCGGAGGCACTGTAGATGGAGTTCACGGAGGGATGCGGTTCGACTGCAACCGGCCCAGTTACCGTGGCGGCAGGCACTGCCGCCGTAGCCTGGCTACTCATCCATAACAACACCAAACCGGCGCGCAGTGGCGTTAGCGGCAATTGCCTGAATTTGAAAGACATGAGCATTCTTCTCAATTAATTTTGTTTTTTAATAGTTCTATTGTTATGAAAGCCTTACTGCCAGCTCTGCACCAGTTCATCGTAATCAATGGTGATAGGTTCCGGCTTCTCGTTGCCGAGCTTTTCCTTCGGTGCGCCGGGTTGGCTTAGCCAATATTCACGGCTCTGGGGTTCATTCAGACGCGGGCCACATTCGCCCAAAACATCTGTGCGCTCCAGTCGTTCCAGCAGGCGATCCTGGGCCACAGCCAATGCCGTCATTGCTTCCTGCGGGGTCTTCGCACCAGAGGCGGCATCACCAATATTCTGCCACCACAATTGCGCTAGGCGCGGATAATCAGGCACGTTCGTCCCAGTCGGCGTCCACTGCACGCGGGCCGGTGAACGATAGAATTCCACCAATCCGCCGAGTTCAGCCGCGCGTTCGGTAAAACTCTCATGGCGAATATCAGAGTCGCGAATAATCGTGAGACCCACATGGCTCTTCTTCAATGACACGGTCTTGCTGGTAACGAATTGTGCATACAGCCAGGCGGCCTTGGCGCGATCAGTTGGCGTGGATTTCATCAGCGTCCAGGCACCTGCGTCCTGATAGCCGAGCTTCATGCCTTCTTCCCAATAGGCGCCATGTGGTGACGGTGCCATGCGCCACTTCGGCGTGCCATCGGCATTCATCACAGGCAGTTTTGGGGCCACCATGTCAGCGGTGAACGTTGTATACCAGAATATCTGCTGGGCGATCGCACCTTGCGCAGGCACCGGGCCCGCTTCGCTGAAAACCATGCCGGCCGCTTCCGGTGGCGCATAACGCTGCAACCACTCCACGTATTTGGTTAATGAGTACACCGCGGCGGGGCCATCGGTATCGCCACCACGTTCCACGGAAGAACCGACCGGACGACAACCTTCAACTCTTATACCCCATTCATCCACCGGCAGGCCGTTGGGAATGCCCTTGTCACCGGCACCGGCCATCGACAACCAGGCATCAGTAAAGCGCCAGCCGAGTGAAGGGTCTTTCTTGCCGTAGTCCATGTGGCCGTACACTTTCTGGCCGTCGATGCTGCCAATGGTGTTGGTGAAGAAATCGGCGATGTCTTCATAGGCTGACCAGTTTACTGGAACGCCTAATTCGTAGCCGAAGCGATCTCTGAATTGTTGTTTTATAGCCGGATCAGTGAACCAGTCATAGCGAAACCAGTACAGGTTCGCAAACTGCTGGTCGGGAAGTTGATACACCTTGCCATCAGGTCCGGTGGTGAAGGAAATGCCGATGAAATCTTCGAGGTCCAGAGTGGGCGAGGTAACATCGCTGCCTTCGCTCGCCATCCAGTCGGTGAGGTTGCGCACCTGCTGATAACGAAAGTGGGTGCCGATCAGGTCCGAGTCATTCACATAGGCATCGTAAATATTTTCGCCCGACTGCATCTGCGTCTGCAGCTTCTCGACGACATCGCCTTCGCCGATCAGGTCATGGGTTACCTGGATACCGGTGATTTCGGTAAATGCCCGCGCCAGCGTCTGTGCTTCGTATTCATGGGTGGTAATTGTTTCCGAGACTACCTTGATTTCCATGCCATTAAAGGGCCGCGCGGCTTCGATAAACCAGTTCATCTCCGCCATCTGCTGCTCTGGCGAGAGTGTGGACGGCTGAAACTCGCCGAGCCAACGTTGTGCATCTTCAACATCAGCGCTCGCCGCTGACACAGCGATTGCGATAGCAGTTGCCAGCAGGGTTTTCTTCACGACTACAACGTTCATGCCTCACTCCTCGGAAATTTCATCTTATACAAGTAAAAAAACGCCCAGGGCAAACACACAACAGAGCGCCAGCGCCCACCATAAACTGGCTGCTGCCAGCCCGAGCCAGGCCAGACTGATGAAGGCACTACCCAGTAGCGAAATAAACAGGCGGTCGCCCCGTGTCGTCTCGAAGCGCAGCACGCCAACGCGCGGGCCGCCACCGGGACTGAGATATTCCCAGATTGAAAGGGCCATGATGAGGCTAGCGATAACCAGGAAGAAAATGGCGGTTGGTTGCGTCCAGGCCATCCAGGACAGGTCCATAGTTGTACTCTTCACTTATTTAAAAGGGGACAGACCCTGTATTCGTTCGTTGCTGTGAGCTGTGAACTCAGCGTCCGCCTGAGCTTAACAAAGTTTTACTCCGGCCCCAATTGTTTATATGCTGCATCCATGCCCCCCAGCCACACTGCCATTGCACTCCCCAGCCCCCGCCACGCGATCCTGTGTTTCACGGTGATCATATTGATCATCGGTGTTGGCCTGTTTCGCTATGCCATCGATCTGCATGTACTGATGTTCTTCTGTCTGCTCTGGACCGGAGCCAATGCCCGCTGCCTCGGCGTGCCTTTTCCGGCGCTGCATGAGCAGGTTGCTGCGGCCATAGGACAGGCGCTCCCGGCCATCTACATCTTTATCCTCATTGGCATGGTCATCGCCAGTTTTATGCACAGTGGCACCATTGCCGTGCTTATGTATTACGGGCTGGACTGGCTGACCCCCGCCACTTTTCTGGCCATAGGCCTGCTCCTGTGCGCCTTGATGTCACTGGCTACCGGCACCTCGTGGGGCACAGCAGGCACCCTGGGGGTGGTGTTCATCGGCATCGGCGGTGCCATGCAGATTCCCCTGCCATTGGTGGCCGGGATGATTGTTTGCGGTGCCACGTTTGGCGACAAGCTATCGCCAATCTCTGATACCACGAATCTGGCCGCGATGAGTGCCGAGACCAGTCTGTATCGCCACATCTATTCGATGTTTTTCACCACACTGCCGACGTTGGCGATAACACTGCTGCTGTTCGCCATAATCGGCAGCAATTATGGTGGGCAGGATTTTGCCAACAATGACATTGAAAACATTCGCAGCGCCTTGGCCACTGCGTTCCGCTTGTCACCCATTATTTGTCTGCTGCCTATTATCGTGCTCGCGACGTTGAGCATTCGGCGCGTGCCGGCCGAGATCACCATGTCGATGAGCGTGGTAACAGCGGTGCTGGTGGCGGTCATCTATCAAGGCAGCAGCCCGGTGACCATATTGAATGCATTATGGGCAAATGCCCCCGGCACTACCGGCATTGCCAACCTCGATGACTTGCTCGGCCGTGGCGGCATCAGCAGCATGAGCTGGACCCTGATACTCGCACTCATGGCGCTCGCACTCGGCGGCATGCTGCATGGTTCCGGATTTCTGAATGCACTGCTGGACGGCTTCGTCACCAAAATCAAGAGAGTGCCGAGCCTGATCGCAATGACCATTGGCACCGGTTTCCTCGGCAACATGGCATTGGGTGAAGCCTATGTGTCCATCATTCTAAATTGCCAGCTGTTTCGCCCGAAATACAAGGAGGTGGGCCTCGACCCGGCGGTGCTGTCACGCTCGGTGGAAGAAGGCTCCACTCTCACCACCGGATTGATTCCTTGGACCACTGCCGGTGCGTTCTATGCAGCAACTCTTGGCGTGCCGGTGCTGGACTTCGCACCCTATGCATTCTTCAACTACCTGAATGCGGTCGTGTCAGTGACGATGGCGATTTTCGGTATTGGTTTGCTGCGGCGACTCAATTCTCCGTAATCTATAAAGCATCCATCACCCTGAGGACTCAAAGTGCGGAACCAGGTTTCCTGAGCCCTTGCTACATGCCTTCTATGCTAGACTCCTCGTCCAAATGTATAGTTAACAGAAGCTGATCAATAATAACTAACAATAACAACAGGACCCCACCACCATGGGCAAGCTGTTCGAGAAGTTAAAACGCCGCAAGGTGTTCCGAGTTGCCGCTGTCTATGGTGTGGTGGCGTGAGCAATGCATCAATTTCCGCAGCTCTGGAACTTCAGGACTGCAGCTAACAGACAACATCCAACAAGCGAGCAATACCTATGATCTTTTATTCTCTTCTTAAAGCAAAATTCAGAACTCATCTTTTTCAGGCTGCGCTACTAGGCGCTGGCCTGACCGTTGCTCTGCCAAGTCTGGTGCAGGCGCAGCCTGCGGTTGAGGGTATCGAGGACTGGGTCGCTGCCACCATGTGCGCGGCGGATAATCGCAGCGTAAATCTGGAGCAAGCGCCCTCGTTTACCTTCACCAATGTGGACGGCAATAATCCACGCCACCTGGATGCTGCGCAGGCGGGTCTTGGCACTGCCGATATGTCGAAGCTGGAGCTGGCCTGGGCGGTTGCTTTCCCCGATACCTCCAGTATGCGTGCCGCACCGGTAATTATGGGTTCGACGCTTTTCTATGCCGCTACCGATACCGGTCGGGTGTTGGCGCTGGACATCAACACCGGTTGCGCAAAGTGGGTCTATGAGGCTGGCACGCGCCTGCGCTCCTCCATTGCCTATGGCGTAGTCGATGCTGTGGGCACGCTGGTGTTTGGCGATCAAGCTGGCATGGTGCATGCCATTAATGCCACCAGCGGTGAAAAAATCTGGGTCGCGAGCGGCCAGGCTTCAAACAATCAGGGCATGCTTACCGGTACCCCGGTTATTCATGCAGACAAGATCATCGTGCCAATTTCCGGATCGGGCGTCATCACCGGTGGCAACCCGACCTATGAGTGTTGTGAAAATCACGGCGCCGTCACTGCGTTGAATGTGCGTACTGGCGAAAAACTGTGGGAGTACCACACGATGCCAGCGGCTGAGTATACCGGCGCAGTCAGCTCTACCGGTGTAAAACAACATGGCCCCTCCGGTGCTCCGATCTGGACCACTCCAACCATCGATGCCAAACGCAACCAGGTCTACGTCACCACTGGCGAAAATACTTCGCACCCCACTACTGGTACCAGCGATTCAATCATCGCCCTGAATCTGGAAACCGGGGCAGAGATCTGGGTGTTTCAGGCTCTAGCAAACGATATGTGGAATTTCGGCTGCAGTGCCAGCGGACCCAACTGCATCATTCTTCCTGATACCAATTCAGTGGATTTCGATTTCGGCGGACCGGCCATTCTGGTAGAGGCTGGCGACCGGGAGTTGTTGATTGCCGGCCAGAAATCCGGCGATCTATGGGCTCTGGATCCGGTTACTGGAGCGCAGGTCTGGAATCAGCGCGTCGGTGAAGGCACCGCTCTGGGCGGCAATCACTGGGGCATTGCCACCGATTCGACCCGCGCCTTCATGACGATCAACGATCCTGCCAATATGGTTGGCAAAAGTCGATCCGGCATTTACACATACTTTGTTGGTACCGGCGAACCAAGCTGGTTCTTTGAAGCGCAGCCAGAGTGTGGGGATGCACGCAGCGAACGGCTCAGGCGCTGTGATGCACTCTATGGTTTTTCCGCGACGCCTTTGTCCGTGGATGGAGCAATCATCACCGCAGGTCTCGACGGGCGCCTGTTCATATTCAATTCCAGCTCCGGCGAGTTGCTCTTTAAATATGACACGGTGCAGGATTTTGAAACCGTCAACGGAGTTGCAGGCTACGGCGGTTCCATCGACAGTCATGCCATTGCTGCGGGATCTGGCATGGTGTTTGTCGGTTCCGGTTACGGCCAGTTCGGTGAGGTGGCAGGCAACGTGTTGCTCGCGTTCAAACCAGCGCAATAACGCGACGCGTCAATTACTACACCAGCGGTAGCCGATACACGCGCTGTGCCGTGTCGTGAAACATCGCGGCACGCTCGGCGGCGGAGAAGCCACTGGTCAGCTTCTTGAATTGATTCCATAACACCGTGTATGAACACGACAGTTTGTCGACGGGGAAATTACTCTCGAACATGCAGCGGTCGGGTCCAAACTGATCAATCGTGTAGTTGTACCAGTCTTTGTTGGCTGCCAGTAATGCATCCGACGTCGGTGGCCGTTCCCGCTCGTGCCAACCGTAGCCATTGACGACCATCTGTATGCCACCCACTTTCGCCACCACGTTCGGACATTGCGCCAACGCGGCGACTGCCGGCTTCCATGCGGCGAACACCTCGTCGCGGCGTCCGGCATAAGAACCCACGCCAATCGGCCCACCAAGGTGATTGAAGATGATGGTCGTGTCCGGAAAGGCTCTGGCGAGATCGGTGAGGTCCGCAATGTGAGTGTGATAGAGCCAGCCTTCGAATGTTAGACCGTAGGTGCGCAGGTGGGCATAACCTTTGCGGAAGCCCGCATCCAGCAAGATATGTTCCGGTAAGTTTGCAGCCTGATTGGGTACCACACTGCGATCGGCCCACGCTGCACGATGGCGAATACCACGAAACCGCTGCGGACTCGCTGCAAGCTGCGCTTCCAGCACCGACGTTACCCGGTCACCCAGGCGCAGATCGGCGCTACCGACTATGCCCGCAGCAGCTCGCATCTCACCGAATCCGCCACTGGCACTCATGGCCGCGACTCCCTGCACGAACTCGGTCTCGCCGACCACGCGCAACTCTTCCGGTCCGTCGGCGCGGTACATCGACGTGCATTCAACGAAAACCGTCTGGCGCACATTGTGCGCTGCAGTATCTGCGAGCAAATCCTCGAACATATAACGATTGCCAGGTCGATCCCATAGATGATGATGGGGGTCGATGATGGGCAGTTCTGGCTCGAGCGCTGCCTCTTCGGTAAGCGCGAGCCAGTCGGGTGCAGTTTGGGCCAGTGCTGGTTGCGTCACGAGGCCGGGCAGCGCAGCGCCGGCGGTGACCATGCCTGTGCTTTTGAACAAGCTGCGGCGAGTTATTTTACTCATGGCTGCACCTCTGATCCCGATGATGATTGTTTTAACTGGGTCGTTTAGCGACTGTGTTTTTACTGGCCCGGAAAGCGACCGATGCGCTCTGTGCCACGAATACCGCCAACCCAGATCTCGTCGCCAACTTCAATCGCCACTGTCCCTACCGGTATTAAAGCATTCACCGGATAGTCCACCAGTTGTTGCACTGCAAGTGTATCCGGATTCACGCTCACGACGCGGGAGGCCACCATTGTGCAGCGCCCATCGGCGCCACATTGCCGCCCCTGCCCTGCCGCCAACAGTCTTCCATCATCAGTCCAGCGCACGTTATCCACGTTAAAGCCCACGTCTACCGAATCAAGTTGTATCGGCGTTTTGCCGCGCGACAGGCGCACCAAGGCCTGATCACTCCAGCCGCCAATATATAACCACTGACCATCTATGGAAGAAACGAGACCATTAGGTCCGCGCATCTCGCTGCCAGGCACTTCGGACCAACCGAAAGCCGGATGCCATTCCCACAGTTGACCACCGGTCGTGTCATAATTGGTGGCGGCAATTCTGGCATCGGGTAATGCGGTTACTGAATTCAGGCGCGCGGTGAGAGGAGGCGCCATGATGCAGCCAGTCCATTGCATGGTTGGCACATTGCCACTCACCACCAGATTGAATACTTCAATCGCCTCGCGATCGCCATGACCTATAACATACAAAATATAGGTGCTGTCGCTGCCCGCTCTGAACGCGAGTCCATGGGGTTGAAAGCGGTTGTTCGGGCTAGGACAGTCGGCATAAGTCGAGCGGTCGTGCTGCGGTGCCAAGGCAGCTTCGGGAAATATCACATGCACGCTGTGATCGAGGGTATTCACCGCATAGATCGAACCTTCTTCATCAGAAATCCGGCCGGACGCAATCACCCAGGGGGTATCGGGAATCTGGTAGAGATCTTCGGGGTTTACCGGGCCGCAGATGAATTGCACAGCGCCATCTGGATCACAGGATTCGGCAGCGAATGCATGCGTGCAAGGCAGAATCAGGAGTAAAAAGCAGGAACCTACTATTTTTGGCATGGTGGCTTCTCCTTATTGTTGTTGTTCTACTTTATTGATGCTTGTGCTGTTTGGCAACTGAGCCGGCAAGAAGTAGCGGTGGAAAAGGTGACGGAGGCTGAGGTATCCCCAAATATTTTATTCAAAAGTGACGTTCCTCAATACCGCTTGCCAAGTGCTTGATGGTACTCCCAAGCTCTTGTTCCTGAACACCTAAGTCCGCGAAAGGGTCAAGTCTTGCCTTTAGAGTGAAAGGGTCAAGTCTTGCCTTTTGCCTGTGCGATCAACTTCAAGGGCAAAACGCAAGACTTGACCCTCAACTTCCTTAACCTGGCTAGCGCGGCGCGTTACAGCGCTCAGGATTTACCTGCCTGGGTATTTCGAGCGGATTCGGCCGGACTCTTTCTTCCGAGGCCAATTGATCAAAAGCAGCTTGCTGTAACGCAGCGATTTGATCGCGGGACATGCCCAGCTCGTAACCGGAACATTCATTCACACCCAGGGAACGGGGATCGCGTCCGGTGAGGTTGCCAAACACCACTAGCGCTTCAAGATAGTAGCCAAAATCGCTGGCGTGATATCGATCCCAGGTCCACAGGTCCACCTTGCCAGCATCAATGCCGTCATAGGGATTCGAATCCGCCAATCCCAGATCCATCGCACGCAGCCAGGCTTCCCCTACGCCATTGACTGCTGTCACACCTGGCGCGGCGGCGGCAAGATCGTAGCCAGCGCGAATGTCATGGGCCATCTGTTGTATGGATTGACCGCTCCAGGGTCGATCCGGCACATAGGTCTGGTCGGCACGTGACCAGGTGGCCGTCAGGTAGACTTCCACGTTCGGGTTCTTGCTCCGCAGGAATTCTGTCATCTCGGCAGTCGTAGCAACCAGCTTGGCAGGATTGCCCGGGGCATCTGCGTCCAGGGTGCTGAAGCCGTGCATCACCACCTGGTCCCAGGGTCGGCGCCCGATCACGCCGAGCTTTTCCGCCAGATGAAAATCCAGACCACTGCCGCCGCGCGTTTCCAGATAGACTTCGTAGTCGAGGCCTGCCTGATCCGCGAAGGACTTGAACAGCGCCGGCACACCACCGATGCCTTCGTTGTTCAGGTCGGTGACCGAATCCGGCCGGTAAAAGCGGGTAGCGGCGCCGTAACCAAACGTGAAGCTGTTGCCGATGAACAGAACGCTGGTTTCGGCCAGAGCAGCGGCGTTAAAAATGTTGGAGGCGAGTAACAGAATAAAGGCGGAGGACTTTTCCATGGGAGCATCTGCTGTGTTGTTGTTTTCCGGAAGTTTGGCACTGTTGGGTGACGAGGTCTACTGAAATTGGAAACGCCACTGTAGGGGTCAAGTCTTGCCTTATGCCTTGGTCTACGGTGCATAGGACATCCACAATTTAGCAGCGGTGTATGAATTTGGATCGGTTCATATGTGAATGTCTTATGTTCTCGTTATCCTGCAATCAAACCTCTCATTTCCGCTTTCTCTTGTCTATTCAACAGGGTCGACAATCCCTTGCTGCGGATATACGCTTCATTGGTCCTATACACACCACGGGAGTCTGACAATGGTCAAGACGATGGTTAAACTGTCAACATCGGTTTTTGCATTAGTGTTATTGCTGACCGCTGGCGCGAACACGGTGCTGGCACAGGAGCGTGAGTACATTAACCCGCGCAGCGCTGCCGACACCGGCGTGCCACCATTCAGCGGCGCAGTACGCACCGGCAATACCCTCTATTTATCTGGCATGCTGGGGTTGGTAAACGGGCAGGTGCCGGATGATCCGCAGGAGGAGGCGCGCATCTTGCTGGACTCAATCAAGAGCACTCTGGAAGCGGCAGACATGACAATGGATGATCTGGTGTACGTGCAGATTTTCTGTTCCGATGTGGCACTTTATGATGCGTTCAATGAAGTGTATCGCACCTATTTCACGCGGGAATTCCCCGCGCGGGCCTTTCTCGGCTCTGGTACGCTGCTGTTTAACGCACGCTTTGAGATCCAATCGATCGCGGTAAAACGCTGAGGCTTGCGTCAAACCATTATGGAAAAGGTGACGGAGCGATTAAAAATTAATCCCTCCGTCACCTTTAATTCAAGCCCTGACCTGCCGTCTAAATCCCCAGCAGTACAATTCCGCTCACAATCAATATGACAATCGTGATCCGCAACAGGGACAGGCGTTCCTTGAGGACGAACACTGATATCAGCATTGCAAACAGCACGCTGGTTTCGCGTAACACTGCCACCGGAGCGATGCGTTCCTGACTGAAGCCCCACACGACCATCGCGTAACCCACGGTCGACAACAGTGCAACCAGCAAACCAACTTTCCAGACATCCCGCAAGGCGCTGATGAGCAGGCTGCGTGGTTGACGCCAGACTGTGAGGATTGGCACCACCCAGCCATCCAGGAAAAACAGCCAGGCGATATAACTGAAAGAATTGCCAGCAACGCGGGCACCGCTGCCATCCACCAGAGAATACGCTGTGATGAAAACGCCAGTCAGCAGGGAATAGAGCAACGCGGCCCGCGACAACTGCCGGATGCCGGCAATGCGTTCCGCTGCCAGCGCAAAAATCCCGCTGACTATCAGTGCCATGCCGAGCAGTTCGGATAAAGTCATGGTTTCGCCGAGCAGCAGAAAGCCCAGCAAGGCGGTCAGCAGCGGTGCGGAGCCACGGGAAAGCGGGTAGATTTGGGCAAAATCGCCGAGGCCATAGGCACGCACCAGCAGCAGCATATAACCGCTGTGAAGCCCAACCGTTAGCATCAGGTAGGGCCAGGCGGCTGCAGCTGGAAACGGCAGCAAGAACAGAAACGGGACAGCCAGCAGTGACGAGGCGATTGTGGTTACGGCGATCACTACCAGTCGGTCACCGCTGACTTTGATCAGTGCATTCCAGACGGCATGCAGCAAGGCGGCGAACAAGACCGCAGCAAGAACTACCGGTGACATGGATCAGGAGGCATGAATGTTATTCGGTTACCTTGAGCGCTTATTCGTTTATTTGCACCAGTTTGACATCTATCGAGGTCTGGAGCGAGTCCGCACTAAAACACTTTTCACGAGCTGTAGGGGTCATGTAGCTATAGGGGTCACTGTAGGGGTCAAGTCTTGCCTTTTGCCTTGGACAGAATTCGGCTTATCCGCGAATAATGCAGCCCAAGTACAAATCTTCTCGCTGATCAACTCGATAGGTAACAAGATATAGCCCCTTGCTTACTCCCCTGCACGCTTGAACGCAACTGCGGAATAACACAGCAACCACAGAGTGATGCAAATAATTTCCAATTTTTGAATGAATCCGAACGAATAAAAGGGCAAGTTACGCATTGGATTTGCCAGCAACAGCAGCAGAAAACAGCTCATGCTAATCACCGCCAACAGGGTATTGGTTTTCCGTAAGGAGCGCTCTCGAAACCAGACAGTACGTAACGAAAGGGAAATCGGAAACAAACCCAGCTGCAGCACCGCACCGGTGTTATGGGGAAGCTTTATAGTGTAAGGAAACACGGCAACCAGAACTGCCCCTAGCGCGGCCAGCAACAACAGTCCTGACACCACATAATCGCGCCATGAATGGCGCTGTTCGATACCATGACAGGCGATCATTCCCTGTACCAGGGCAATGGCATAGAAACCAATTGTCAGTACCCAGTCTGCTGGCCCCACTGCATAAATGCTCAGCGTGGTATGCCACAGCGTTAAATCAGTGCGCACTATGTGTAGCAGGATGAAGGCAAAAATGAACCAGCTGAGCGCTGCCATGGCGAGCAACCGGAACACTTTGTGAATCCTTACCACTGTTTCGATTGGACGCGGCAATGGTTTGACCTCTGCTAATCAGCGATTATTCCGCTACTTCTGCTGCGCCTGCCCGATCTGGCCAAACACATGCGCCTGCTCTGCCATGGAACGCCAGTCAGGCCAGGCCTCAGTCTGCGTTTGCAACTGCAGATGGATCAGGACAGCACAACAAGCATTCCCATCATGCCATGGTCTTCGTGTTCCAACATAATGACAATGTTGGGTAATCCTGCCCGGGACATTCAAAGGCAAGTGCGCCTGGTGATTTCAACTGCACTGTTGCCTGATGCAAGGCTGCGTGTATAGTGCTCAGGTACATCCTGACTCACGCAGCAGGAGATCGACCAATTCCTTGCAACGAGAACTTATGCCACATGCTTATTCGTAAATTTCAGATCGCAATCACCCTATCGTTGTGTACCTTGCTCCTTGCTGCCTGCAGCGAACCGGCAGCAGTCGGCACGGCTATTCGCAATGTCACCGTCATTGATGCCGTGCAGGGAGTACGATCCGCACAAACTGTCATGTTCGATGGTGACCGCATTCTGGCGGTGCAGGCTGCCGATCTTCCGATCGACGCCGCTACCGTCATCGACGGCACTGGTAAATATCTGATTCCCGGCTTATGGGACTTCCATGTACACCTGACCTATGACTCCCGCCTGACACCAGTTATGCCCGCGCTGTTCCTGCGCTGGGGTATCACCAGTGTGCGGGATACCGGCGGGCTGATGGGCGAGATATTGCCAGTGGTCGCAGCAATGCGTGCCACCGACAGTATTGCCCCTCGCGTATTTTTCGCCGGACCATTACTGGACGGAGTGGACGTTGTCTACGACGGCGACGGACGTCCCGAGATCGGAATCGCTGTCCCCACAGCGGAGACGGCTGCGCGCATCGTGTCCGAACTGAAGGATCAAGGTGTCGATTTCATCAAGATTTATGAAATGGTGCGCCCGGAAGTTTTCGATGCGCTGGTTGCAGCCGCCGCGGCCGCAGGGCTGCCGATAGATTCCCATGTCCCGCTTGCACTGCGCGCCCGCGAAGCGGGGCCGCAGGTAGACTCTATAGAACACTTGCGTAATATTGAAATGGATTGTACTGCTAATGCCGCCGACTTGCATGCGCAGCGGCTGCAACTTTTGAAAAATCCGGAGCGTATACCGGGCGCCGATCTGCGTGCTGCGCTGCATTCCCTGCAACGTCTGCCGGCGGTCTCTGCCTACGATGAAACCGAATGCGATGCAGTGATAGCAGCGCTGTCCGACACAGTGATGGTACCGACCTTGCGACTGAATTCCATCAATCTGGCGCCGCCCTATGAGCGTGTTGACTGGGATGCGGCGCTGGCGCAATTACCGGATGCAGTGCGTCTGGAATTTAAAACCGAGAGTGATCGTCGCCGATCATCGGCACCAGCGGATGTCACCTATGGAGAATGGAGTCTGTTTCTCACTGGGCGTATGCAAGCCGCCGGTGTGCCCATCGGTGCAGGCACGGATACGCCGATCAATCTCTCCATTCCCGGCTACAGCCTGCATGAAGAACTTGAAATGCTGGTGCGCGCCGGGCTGACACCGCTGCAAGCCATCGAATCAGCAACCCTGGTACCGGCGATATATTTTGCCAAAGCAGCAGAGATGGGTTCGATCGAAGCCGGCAAGCTGGCAGACATGGTGTTACTGGATGCCGATCCACTGGCTGACATCAGCAATACGCGGCGTATTGATCTGGTGATTTCGAAAGGTCGGGTAGCCCAGATAGAGCCCCAGTAGGACACCCACAAATTCAAGCCGCGTATATCGCATTTCACCGCAGGCTTAATGCTGTAAAAGCAGTGCCAAGTTATCTGCGTAAGACTGTGGCTGTCGTATTTGCATCCTCAATTGAACCAGTCAAAGATGTAGCTGTACTTGATGATGAACTCCCGCGCCCGCTCGGGTGGTGCACGCAGGCCGCTGTCATCGATCTCGTTGTACACCAGATACAAACCCGAGTTGGCGGATTGCAGCCAGGAGAAGCGGAGATTGGTCGCGATCAGGTCATCACGTTCGTTGTATTGCACGAGGGTCTGCAAGGAAATACTTGGGGTAAACGAATAGGTCAGACGCAGGCGCGCGAGATTGACGGTGAAATCACCCGTGGGTAATTCGACATCGCTGTAACTCCAGGTGAGCTGGGAGTTGAACTTTTCGCCGATGCGATAGCGCACTGTTGGCTCGAGGTTCACCCGGTCACCGCCGAAGAAACCACCGATGCGGCTTTGCACATTCAGGCTGAGGGCATCAGACTGGTCGGTCATGAACACCAGCTGCGCTTCCTCATGGTTGTAGCTGCCGATCGGCACCGTCACGCCGCTGACGATCTGAAAAGGTGTCTTGACCCCTTCGCGGGTGAGGTTGGCCCCAGTGTGAATCTCCCAGCCGTTTTCCCATTCCCAATGACTGTCGGTATGAAAAAAGGAAGACTCCAGAAAGCCATCCGGGTCCCGATACTCCCGATAATTCATGTGCGGGCGAATTTCGTGCAGGTTCCAAAGATCATCCGGACGAATGCGTCGCAGCCAGCTGGCGTTGAGCTTGCGGTAGTCACGACGAGACAGGAAGCCCACCTCCGGATTGAAGTTGGCCTGTACCTCGCCATAGCCGCCACTGACATCCCAATCTTCATCGCTATATGACGCGGTGACACCGAAAGCCTGATCGTCCCCGTTCAGTCCGGGAGTATCAGTCTGTGCCGCCCAAGCGTTGATCAGGGTTTCATTGCCGATGCCCCAGCGTCCATCAATGGCATAGGTTTTGTTGTTGTCATTCCCAAGCAGCGGCGATGGCGTATCACCATCGCGCTCCACATACATGAACCCCACAGCAGAACGGTTAGGCAGATCCTGGCTGACGCGGACGACCGAGTAATTATTGGCTTCCGCCACGCCGCTCATGCTTTCGGTACGCATACGCAACAGGCCGACATTGGTACCCTCGCCTATCTGGCCGGTTAAACGGGCACCACCGTCGATGGGGATCTGGGCGCCGCCGGCACCGACGCCTATGCGCCGGCTGAAGAACATTTCTGCCTCCCGTGGACTGCCGATAGCGAATTGTCCGGCGTTCTCAAGAAAGAACGGCCGCTTTTCCGGGAAGAACAAACTGAAGCGATCGAGATTCACCTGCAGGTCATCTACTTCCACCTGGGCGAAGTCGGTATTGTAGGTGGCATCCAGAGTGAGACTGGAAGTCACCGAATATTTCAGGTCGAAGCCGACTTCCTCATCGTGGTGAGTGCCATTGGGCAGGAAACCGCCACGCTGAGTCTGGGACAACACATAAGGAGTGATCAGCAGATTGCGACGTTGCGGCACCTGGATGCCCTGGATAAAGCCAGCTTCAGAGATGCGGTTGAGATTGTATTGCTGGTCCAGCGGCGCCCAATAGGCGACTTCGTTGTTGCGACGAATATTGCGCTGGAAATTGATACTCCAGGTTTGTGCATCGCCACCGCCGTAACGCAGAGAGCGAAACGGAATTTCCATCTCGGCGCTCCAGCCGTAAGCGCCGATCGCCGAGCGTACCACCCAGGTAGTATCCCAGTTGAGGTTGAAGCCGCCACCGGTACCACCGCCACCGCCAAAACCGCCGCCGGTGCCTTCGTTGGCCACCTGGCCATCGTATTCAATGCCGGCCGGATTGGTGCCGAAGATAAACCCGCCCTGGCGACTGCCCAGGCCGTCGATGATGACCTGAAAGCTGTCGGTATCATTCAGCGAAGAGTCACGACGACTGTCGGCAACGATGATCCCCGCGGGATTGTCGTCATAGGCAACCATGCCGATGTAGAGGGCGTCAGCGGTATAGCCGATGGTGACTTCGGTGCGCTGGGTGGACGGCTGGCCAGCATTGGGCCGCACCTGCCAGAAACCGCTGGCCGGTTGCAGTCCACGCCACACTGAATCATTGAGTACATCGCCATCCAGAGTGGGTGCACTGGCCAGGGCATGGGCACTCATGGTGGGAGTGACTACGCGGGACGCCAGTTCCTGGCCGTGAATTCCGGGTACCCAGACCAGCAGTACTGCCAATGCCATCAGACCCGGTCGAGTGCTGCTGATTATCTGTTTGGCTATCTGTTTGGCTTTCTTTTTTATGACCCGCATTTCCACCATCATCCCGCTCCAAGTAGACCTTTGCATTGCTTCAACAAACAAAGGCGGAGAAGGTATTGAATCGAGGCAGGAAAATCAAGGCATGCGGAGTGTCAACTACCGACCAGAACACACCGTCTGTGGCAAGTACGGTGTAGGCAGAGACAATCCAAGCAGGGCAAGCCAAGCAGGACACCCACAAATTTAAGCCTCGTAATTCGCTTTTGACTGCGCACCATAGGCTGTATTTGCAGTGATAAATTCTCTAGGTGAGTTTGTGGGTGTCCCATTTCTACTGGTGGGTGATGAGATGGACGCTCCCCGTGCTACCGGCGTCGTACTGCGCCAAACTGGAAGTGCTGTTTGCTGTTAAACACATTTCAGTTGATTAAAGACGAGCGTCCATCATGAATCAGCATAATTTAATCGCCATTGATTTGGCAAAAA
>SHZL01000015.1 GCA_009692275.1 Lysobacterales bacterium
GGGCCACCGCCGTTCGCTCCATAGGCCAGGTCGGAAGGAATATAAAATATGAACGTGCTTCCTACCGGCATCAACTGGACGCCTTCGGTCCAGCCAGGAATAACCTGGTTGAGAACGAAGTTCACCGGCTCTCCACGAGCGTATGAACTATCGAACTCTTTACCGTTCAGCAAGGTTCCCTTGTAGTGGACGGTGACTTTGTCGGTTGCAGTTGGCTTGGGTCCATCACCCATCTTCACGACTTTGTACTGCAAACCGCTCTCGGTGACGATCACGCCGTCCTTGTTGCGGTTTTCCAGCAGGAACTTCTCGCCTGCAGCAGCGTTAGCTGCACCCGCTGTAGTTTGTTCGGCTTCCGCTGCAGCTTTGCGCTTGGCGATGAAGACTTCACGGATGGTGGCAGCTTCTTCCGGGGTCAACTCAGCAGTGCCGCCGGTATAGGTGGTACGAATCGCATCGAACAGGGAATCGAGATCAATCTCGGAACCCTGTGTCTTCAGAGATGCCCCAATGTCCATGCCGATTATATAACCCAATTTCTGGGGTTCTGTTTGCGGCTTGGCCGCGAACGCTGACACGCTGATCAGCGATGCTGCCGCCATCAGGCCCAAAACAAGAACTCTGCTCATTACCTTTTGCTCCTTAAAAAAAAACAGCTGTTACCCGGGTCAATTCCAGAGCCAAAGACTGCCCGGGAAAATTTTGCAGTGCGGATTGTCCTACTATGGGCGCAGCATGGCAAATCAAATGTGGCTCTAGTTCGAAATCCGCCAGCACGTTTTGCTTGACAGGTTGAATACTAGTGATGTACATTACTACAACACTAAATCAACTAATCAACGCAGGCGCAGCACATGTTGCAGCATCCAATGAAAATTCAAGCGCGCGTATCCGGCAGGGTTGCAGCGGTCACTGCCGTGATGCTGCTGCTGACGTGCGTGACTGAATACGCGCACGATAAAACTCATCCCGGCATGAGTTCCACCGCCGAACAAGCAATGACAGATCGTCCATTTGTTGCCACTCCTGATGCCCGCGAGATGGCGGCAGAAGAGGTTTCTGAAACCCCTTTGCGGGGCGGCAAGATCAGCCTGATGATTTTCCGGATCAACTAGCCACTCATGTCCACACGCTGGAATGATGTCGAGCCAATTTACTGGCAGCTGAAAGAGCGAACGGTCGCCATGATCCTCGATGGAACGCTGGCTGAGGGAGATCCCCTGCCTTCGGTTCGAACCGTTGCCTCCAATTTCCAACTCAATCCGATCACCGTTTCCAAGTCCTACCAGGCCCTGGTGGATGAAGGCCTGGTCGAGAAGCACCGCGGCTTGGGCATGTTCGTATTAGCCGGTGCACGCGCAAAGCTCATTGCTTCCGAACGGGATAAGTTCATGCGTAAAGAGTGGCCGGCAACTTTGCAGCGCATCGAACAACTGGGGCTGGACGTGAACGATTTACCCAAGAAAAATTCCAGTAAAAGGGACAAACCCGAATGAATCCGATTATTTCAGCACGGGGGCTAAGCAAGCGATATGGCCGAACGCTGGCTGTTGACCATATTGACCTGGAAATTCCCGCCGGCCGCATTGTTGGCCTGATCGGGCCCAACGGCGCAGGCAAGACAACAGTCATGAAAGCCATACTGGGCTTGACTACTTTTGAAGGTGAGCTGGAAGTTTTAGGCCTGAACCCGGCCGCCCGTCGTGCGCAGTTGATGCAAAACGTCTGCTTCATTGCGGATGTTGCGGTGTTACCGCGCTGGATCAGCGTTTGGCAACTGATCGAACTCACCGGGCAGCTGCACGCCCGGTTCTGCAAAGACACTTGCCTTAAATACCTGGCCAAGACCAAGATCAGCCAGCAACACAAAGTCAGACAGCTTTCAAAGGGCATGGTCGCCCAGCTGCATCTGGCCCTGGTTATGGCCATTGACGTACAACTGCTGGTCCTGGACGAGCCCACACTTGGCCTCGATATCATCTACCGCAAACAGTTCTACTCAAGCCTGCTGAATGACTACTTTGATGACCAGAAGACCATCCTGATAACCACCCACCAGGTGGAAGAAGTGGAGCACATCCTCACCGACCTGATCTTCATCAATAATGGCAAAGTGGCCCTGGATTGCGGCATGGACGAGGTAGAAAACAATTACGTGGAATTGATGGTCGCGCCGGCAAACGCAGCAGCAGCCAGGCAACTCGGGCCGCTGAATGAGCGAGAGTTGTTCGGGCGGCATATCTTTTTGTATCGCGGGGTGAAGCGCGAACTGCTCGAAGAGTTGGGAGAACTCCGCACTCCCAGTGTTGCCGATCTTTTTGTTGCCACCCTGAGCGGAGACCCGTCATGAAGCGGTTGCTGGCCCTGCTGCGCAGGGAGTTCTGGGAAAACAAGGGCGCGTTCCGCACTACCCCATTGGCGGTCGGCGGTGTCTGTATCGCACTGCTGCTGATGGCCATCTTCACTACGGCCCACATTGACAACGAGCTGTACACGTTCAGGGAAGCGATGCGCTTGCTGGCACAACAACCTGTCGAATTCAGGGCTGAACACCTGTACCAGGCGATGATCAGCATTTCGGTGATTTTTAGCGTGGTGCTTTCGTTTGTCGTGTTCTTTTACCTGCTGGGTGCTTTGTACGATGACCGCAAGGATCGCAGCATCCTGTTCTGGAAATCCATGCCGGCTTCCGATGTGCAGACTGTTGCTTCAAAGCTGCTGGCAGCCATGGTGCTGGTGCCCTTGATTTTTTGGGTTGTATTTGTCATCACCCAGGTTCTCATGCTCATAACGGCATCCATCATGGTGTTATCGGTCGGGGGAAACCCCTGGACGCTATTTATCAGCGTGCTCAATCCGCTAAAGCCCTGGTTCCTCGTGTTGTGCAGCTATCTTGCCGCATCGATCTGGTTTCTGCCGCTCTACGGATGGTTGTTGTTTGTATCCGCATTCGCGCCAAGAATTCCATTGCTATTCGCGCTGGTCCCACCTGTTGTGATCGCGTTCCTGCAAATATGGATCGATTTCCTGCGCACATTTACTTTCAACAACAGCCTGTTTGGCATCATCGGTGAGTGGGTGGCGAATAGCCCGGTGATCATTTCCATACAAATTCAGGGCGGACAGGAAACACTGGCGCTGGGCATACCGTATACATCCAGTTTTGATCATGCCCTGACCATTGGCAACATCCTGGATCGCCTCTTTTCCCTGCAGATGGCGGGAGGGCTGGCAGTAGCGGCAGTGTTCCTTGCCGGGGCAGTCTGGCTGCGCCGCCGGGCCACAGACAGCTGATTTATTTTGAACCCTTGATCCCGCCTTTGGTGATTTCCAGGGGATCCAGCAAACGATCCAGCTGTTTGGCTGACAACTTGGTCATTTCCAAGGCCACTTCCTTAATGGGCCGGCCCTGCTTGTAGGCCTTTTTGGCTATGGCAGCCCCCAGTTCATAGCCAATCACCGGGTTGAGCGCCGTAACCAGGATGGGATTGCATGCCAATGCGGCCTGGATGTTGTCCTTGCGCACCGTGAACCCGGCGATGGCTGAATCCGCCAGCAAGCGGCTTGCATTGGACAGGATTTTCAGGCTCTGTAACAGGTTAAGAGCAACCACCGGTAACATGACATTCAGCTGAAACAGGCCTGACTGCCCGGCAATCGTAATCGTTGCATCATTGCCGATGACCTGGGCGCACACCATGCAAACCGCCTCCGGAATTACCGGGTTCACTTTGCCCGGCATAATGGAAGAACCCGGCTGTAACGCGGGCAGTTCGATCTCGCCGAAACCAGCCAGGGGCCCGGAGTTCATCAGTCTCAGGTCATTGGAAATTTTCATCAGTGAACAGGCCAGTGTCTTCAGCTGGCCGGATAGCTCTACTGCCGCGTCCTGCGAGCTGATGCCTTCAAAATAGTTGTCCGAAGAAACGAACCTTACCCCTGTCATTTCGGTCAGCACCGCGGCTACCCGCGGTCCAAACTCCTCGTGCGCGTTAATGCCCGTGCCGACAGCAGTGCCGCCCTGGGGCAATTTACGCATGCGCCTCAAGGCGCTTTTGATGCGCCGGATATTGGAACGAATCTGCGCAGCCCAGCAGCCCAACTCTTGCGAGAACGTTACCGGCATGGCATCCATCAGGTGCGTGCGGCCGGTTTTGGCTACGCCGGTAAGCTCTTCGGACTTGATATCCAGGGCTTCCGCGAGGTGTCTGAGGGCTGGTATCAATTCAGTGCTGGCCAGCAAGCAGGCACTCACCTGGATAGCGGTTGGAATCACATCGTTGGAACTCTGCCCCATATTCACGTGATCGTTGGGATGAATGCCTAACTTGCTCTCAGCATTGGCGAGGTGTGCAATGACTTCATTCGCGTTCATATTGGAACTGGTGGCGGAACCCGTCTGGAATACATCAATCGGGAATTGGTCATCGACGTCTCCACTGACCACCCGCAGCGCAGCCTGCTCGATACCAAGGGCGCGGTTTGCATCAAGCAGCCCCATTTCGCGGTTTACCCGTGCAGCGGCGGCCTTTATCAGGCCAAGCGCCCGAATGAAGTCCTTGGGCAAGGTCAAACCACTGACTGGAAAGTTCTGCACCGCACGCTGGGTCTGGGCACCCCACAACGCGGACGCGGGTACCTTGAGCTCCCCCATGCTGTCACTTTCGATTCTGAATTCCTGTGCCATTGCCTGCTCCCTGATTTATTGCTGCGTAAAAACATGCCTTATTGTACGGGTGCAGGCAATGCGAAGTAAGCCGGTTTCGTACATTCCCGCCTGCGTTCCCGATGGCATTGCCGGTGCACTCCCGGCGGACTGACCCGCAGGTTGCGGTATTCATGGCCTGCAGGCGCTAGTAGAATACAAGGCTGGTTACCCGTTTTCATGCTATGCCCACAGGAACCCCGAAACCGTGATGGACCTGACAGAGATCACCGCACTTTCACCGGTTGATGGTCGCTATGCGTCCAGGACCTCTGCCCTCAGGCCGTTCTGTAGCGAACACGGATTGATCCACCGGCGCATCATCGTCGAACTGCGCTGGTTCCAGACCCTCTGTTCCACGCCCGGCATTGCTGCGCTTGCGCCGCTGGATGAAGCGGCGAACGCATTCATCGACAGCCTTGTTGAAAACTTCGGCCCCGAGCATTCGCGGCAGATAAAGGCCATAGAGTCCACTACCAACCACGATGTCAAAGCGGTGGAATATTACCTGAAACAACGTTTCACGGAACTGCCACAACTGGCCGCGCAAAGCGAGTTTCTGCATTTTGCATGCACATCCGAGGACATCAACAACCTGGCATACGCTTTGATGTTGCAGGATGTATACCGCGATCTGCTGATGCCTGAATTGAAACAAATAAGCTTGCGACTGGCGCAGCTGGCACATGGCAGCGCCGATCAGCCCATGCTGTCGCGTACGCATGGCCAGCCCGCATCGCCCACCACCCTGGGCAAGGAAGTGGCCAACAGCCAGCAGCGCCTTGCCCGCCAGATCAAACATCTCGAAGCTCAGGAATTTCTTGGCAAGATGAATGGGGCAGTAGGAAATTTCAATGCCCATTTCGTCGCCTATCCTGAACTCGATTGGCCAGCCCTTTCACAGCAATTTGTCACTTCCCTTGGGTTGCAATGGAATCCCTACACGACGCAGATTGAACCCCATGACTGGATGGCAGAGCTCTTTCACACGCAAAGCCGGGTCAATACCATCCTGATTGATTATTGCCGCGATACCTGGGGCTATATTTCCATCGGCTACTTCCGGCAGAAATCGGTTGCCGGCGAGGTCGGTTCATCCACCATGCCGCACAAGATCAATCCTATCGATTTCGAGAACGCCGAGGGTAATTTCGGACTGGCCAGCGCCCTGCTCCAGCACCTGGCGGAGAAGCTGCCGATTTCCCGCTGGCAGCGTGACCTGAGCGATTCCACGGTGTTGCGCTCTATCGGCACTGCGTTTGGCCATATTGTGGTTGCGCTTGCAGCGCTGAACCGCGGCCTGGGAAAGATTGAAGTTGCACCCGCGCGCATGCAGCAGGACCTGGATGATAACTGGGAAGTCCTGGCGGAACCGATTCAAACAGTAATGCGACGCTTCGGGTTGGAGCAACCATATGAACAGCTCAAGGCATTGACCCGGGGGCAGCGCATCAGCCGCGAAATGCTCGCTACCTTCATCTGGGGACTGAAAATTCCCGAAGCCACGCGCAAACAATTACTGGCGCTGACTCCATCCTCATACACGGGCAATGCTGCAACCATGGCGCGCGACTGTAGCGCGGAATGAACCTGCCCCTGGGCGAACTCGACGTCCAGGTTTTTCTGCGCGAGTACTGGCAGCAGAAACCCTGTGTCATCAAGCAGGCCTTTCCCGGTTTTGCTCCAGAACTTGATGCCAACGATGTAGCCGGGCTGGCATGCGATGAATTGGCGGAATCTCGCCTCATCAGCGGTACCTTCGACAAGAAAAACTGGGTGCAGCGGCACGGGCCCTTCAGCGCAAAAGAGTTGCGCCGCCTGCCGGACCAGGACTGGACCTTGTTGGTCCAGGACGTGGATAAGCACTATCCCCCGCTGCGAAAATTGCTTGCGCAGTTTCGCTTCATCCCCACGTGGCGCCTGGATGACCTGATGATTAGCGTCGCCGTAACCGGTGGTTCAGTGGGCCCGCACTTTGACCAGTACGATGTTTTCCTGCTGCAGGCATCGGGTCACAGGCGTTGGCAGATTGCCTCGAAATTCAACCCTGCCCTGCTGGCGGACTGCGAACTGAATGTGCTCGAGGCATTCGAGCCAGAACAGGAATGGGATCTTGGCCCCGGCGACATGCTTTACCTGCCGCCCGGGGTAGCCCACCACGGCGTGGCGCTTGAGCCTGGCATGACCTGGTCCATTGGTATGCGCGCACCCAGCCAGGCCGACTTGCTGCTGGCGCTGGGTGAGTGGTTGGCGGAGAACCATGACGAAGGAGCCCGCTACCGGGACACTGCGCTGGATGGTTCACCACGGGCCGGTGAGATAGCCACTGCGGCTTTGCGGAGCCTGCGTCAATTAATGGCTGCTCCAATGGAAGCGAGCACTGCCTTGAACGGCTTTCTGGCCCGTTTCCTTACCCGCTATCGACTGGCCCACCACCCTGCGCCAGCAGAAGACATGGTCGATGAACATGACCTTTCCTCTGCGCTGACGGAAGGCTCCAGCGTGCAAAAGAATCCGTGGACGCGCCTGGCCTGGATCGAGGAAAGCGGCGGCGCACGCCTGTTTGCGGCAGGTGAGGAATATGCCTGCAGCACAGCTGCGGCGATACTGCTGTGCACCTCTCCGCTGGAAATCACCGGGAAAAACAGCCTTTCACCTGACCAGCTTCGTTTGCTCTGCCAGTTGATCAATGCAGGGCATCTTTACCTTCAGGACCCGGACTCTTAGCGGTCGCAGGTTAGTTCAGAGATACATCACTGGCAATAGCCGGAAACCTGCTTTCACTCATGACCCTGCTTCCAGTTATAATTGTGGATTACGCAAATCGCCTCCAGTTATACCCTGAGGATCCTTAAAAACAGTGGACGGAAAACTCACAACGCTGCGGCAGAGCTCTTACCTGTACGGTAGCAACGCACCGTTCCTGGAGGCTTTTTACGCGGCCTGGCTGGATGACCCTGCCAGCGTGCCGGCGCAATGGGCCAAGGAATTCGCAGCACTTCCTGACCAGGTCGACAGCATCAGTCGCTCTGCGGAAGCCGGCCATCTGGCTGTGCAGGAAAAATTCCGCCAACTGGGGCAACTCGGCATCGACTTCACTGCCGGCGATTCATCTGCAGGCTTCAAGGGGGCTGCAGTCCAGAAACTGATCAACGCTTATCGCATTCGTGGCCACGAAAATGCGCACCTTAATCCGCTCGGCGAACCGCATCATGAACCGGTAGCTGATCTGGCCCTCGATTACCACGAACTGACTGATGCGGACCTCGACCAGAAGTTCAATACCGGCTCCCTGGCCGCGCCGGATCGCATGACTTTGCGTGACATCATAGACCTCTGCAACCGGGTGTACTGCGCCAGCATTGGCGTAGAGTTCATGCATATTGTTGATACCCGCAAGCGCGAATGGCTGCAGGAGCGCCTCGAAGGCGCGGGCGGCAACTTCAAGCAGTCAGCCGGGGAGAAGATCGGCATTCTGAAAATGCTGACGGCCGCAGAAGGAATCGAGAAGTACCTTCACACCCGTTACGTGGGCCAGAAGCGTTTTTCCCTGGAGGGCGGCGATAGCTTGATTCCACTGCTGCATTACGCCATTCGGCACGCAGGCAGCCAGGGTGTCAAGGAAGTCGTCATGGGCATGGCCCATCGTGGCCGTCTCAACGTACTCGTCAACATCCTGGGCAAGTCACCTGCAGTGCTATTCGAGGAGTTTGAGGGCAAGCATGCTGCGCATGGCCCCGACCGGGCGGGCGACGTGAAATATCATCTTGGCTATTCTTCTGATACGGAAACTCCGGGTGGCAAAGTCCACGTAGCACTGGCATTCAATCCCTCACACCTGGAAATTGTGGACCCCGTGGTCGTGGGCTCCGCCCGCGCACGGCAGGATAGACGCAAGGACCAGGGACACGACCTGGTCATGCCGGTGTTGATCCATGGTGACGCAGCATTTGCAGGTCAGGGCGTGGTGATGGAATTGTTCCAGATGTCGGAAGTGCGCGGGTTTGCAGTAGGTGGCACCTTGCACATCGTCATCAACAACCAGGTGGGTTTTACCACCAGTAATGCTGCGGATGCCCGCTCAACGCTCTACTGCACCACTATCGCAAAAATGGTGCACGCTCCGATTTTCCATGTAAACGGAGACGATCCCGAAGCAGTGATACATGTGATGAAGCTGGCTTGCGATTTTCGCATGCACTTCAAACGCGATGTCGTCATCGACCTGGTTTGTTATCGCCGCCACGGCCACAACGAGGCAGACGAACCCGCCGCCACACAACCCATGATGTACAAGACCATCCGCGCATTGCAGACCACGCGGCAGAAGTATGCCGGGCAACTTGTGGCCGAAGGACTTCTGGACGATGCGGCAGCAGATCGTATGATGGAGGAGTACCGTGGCAGGCTGGACCGCGGCGAGCAGGTGGCGGAAATCGACCGGCTGGCACGTCCGGGTGAGTTCAGGCGCAACTGGACACCCTACATTGGTCACGACTGGACTGAACAGGTCAATACCCAGGTGCCGGTTGCAGTGATTCGCGCGTTATCGGATCGTCTCACCACCCTGCCTGCAGGCTTCGCACTTCACCCCAGGGTGGACAGGATCATGGAGGACAGGCGCAAGATGGCCGCCGGTGAATTGCCCATGGATTGGGGTTTCGCTGAAACGGCTGCTTATGCCAGCTTGATTGACGAGGGCTTTGGGCTGCGCCTGGTGGGTCAGGACACGGGCCGCGGAACATTCTTTCACCGTCATGCAGTGTTGCATAACCAGCTGGATGGCTCGAGCCTGACAGGCCTGGCGGCACTCAAGCCGGATGCCAGGGTCGTGGTGATTGACTCACTGCTGTCCGAGGAAGCCGTGTTGGGTTTTGAATATGGCTATGCCTGCTCGGAACCCAACACGCTGGTGATTTGGGAAGCCCAGTTTGGCGATTTCGTAAATGGCGCGCAGGTGGTAATTGACCAGTTCATTACCTCCGGGGAAGCCAAGTGGGGGCGCTTGTGCGGACTGGTCATGTTCCTGCCGCACGGCTACGAAGGCCAGGGGCCGGAGCATTCCAGCGCACGCCTGGAGCGCTTCATGCAGATGTGCTCGCAAAGCAACATCCAGGTCTGTGCGCCCACCACCCCTGCCCAGATGTTTCACCTGCTGCGTCGGCAGATGCTGCGCCAGTATCGCAAGCCGCTGATCGTGATGACGCCCAAGAGCATGTTGCGCAGCAAGGCTTCTTCATCCAGTTTACAACTCCTGGCTGAAGGCAGTTTTCAGCTGGCCATTGATGATCACGCCGTGGTGGACAAATCTGCGGTGGAAAGAGTGGTGCTGTGTTCGGGCAAAGTATTTTACGACCTCGCCGAGGCCAGGGACAGTGAACAACTGCGGGACGTGGCCCTGTTGAGGATCGAGCAGCTCTATCCCTTTCCGCGCGCTGATGTGCTGGAATTGCTGTCCCGCTACCCCAACGCTGCGGACATCACCTGGTGCCAGGAAGAGCCGCAGAACCAGGGTGCCTGGTACTGCATCAAGCACGAGATCGATGCCTGCGTTGGCGAGAATCAATTGTTGTTCTATGCAGGCCGATCCAGTTCAGCGTCCCCCGCAGTCGGCCAGCATTCTGTCCATCTCGAAGAACAACGCACCCTGGTCAGCGAAGCGCTGCACCAGAACCGTGGTCAGAAGCGGTATAAAAGCGCAGCGCACGTGTGATGAACTTCCTGGCGATAAATGAACTATTTGCGAGAGTGGCCCGGGCATGACCATCGAAGTGAAAGTCCCGGTTCTCCCGGAATCCGTGGAAGACGCAACGATTGCCACCTGGCACAAGAAAGCGGGTGATGCAGTTCGCCGTGATGAAAACCTGCTCGACCTGGAAACCGACAAGGTCGTGCTTGAAGTCCCTGCTCCGGCCGATGGCGTGCTGCGCAGCATCCTGGTCGAGGCGGGCCAGACGGTTGTGAGCGGCGACGTGCTCGCGGTAATCGAGCAGGCGCCTGCTGCGACCGAGGTGCGGCAGGCCTCCGTACCGGACAGCGGTAACTCCGCTGCAGCTGCGCCCGCACCAGAGGTCGTAACCTGGACAGCACAACCACCGACACCACCGGCCGCCGCCACGGCTAAGTTGAGTCCGGCAGTGCGCCGGGTAGTGGCGGAAGAACACATTGATCCTGGCAGCATAGAAGGCAGCGGCCGGGGTGGCCGGCTGACCAAGGGTGATGTACTGGCGTTCGCCAGGAAGGGCGGTTCACGCCTTGAGGAACGGGTAAATATGACCCGGCTGCGCAAGCGCATTGCCGAGCGCATGAAAGAAGCCCAGAACACTGCGGCCATTCTCACTTCGTTCAACGAGGTGGATCTCAAGGCCGTGATGGACCTGCGCACGAGGTTCAGGGAAGAGTTTCTCAAGCACCACGGTGTCAAGCTGGGCTTGATGTCTTTTTTTGTCAAGGCCTGCTGCGATGCCCTGCGCAAGCACCCGGTGGTCAATGCCTCCATTGACGGCGATGAAATTGTTTACCACAACTTTCAGGACGTGGGCATTGCGGTTTCAACGGATCGCGGCCTGATGGTCCCCATAATTCGCAATGCTGAGGGCTTGAGCCTCGCCGAAATCGAAAAGACCATAGAACAGTTCGCAGTCAAGGCCCGGGAAGGAACCATTAGCCTGGAAGACCTGCAGGGCGGCACCTTTACCATCACCAATGGCGGTGTGTTTGGGTCCCTGGTTTCAACTCCCCTGTTAAACCCGCCACAAAGCGCGATCCTGGGCATGCATGCGATCAAGGACCGACCGGTCGTGCTCGCAGGTGAAATCGTCGCGCGTCCGATGATGTACCTGGCCTTGAGCTATGACCATCGCATCGTGGATGGGCGTGATGCAGTCCAGTTTCTGGTTTCAGTCAAGGAAAGCCTGGAAGACCCGGCCCGGTTCCTGCTTGGCCTGTAATATCCGGAACTCAAGAACCTATGAATCAAAACCCATGAATCAAAACTTTGGGGACCAAAAAACAGGATACAAAGGATCAGAACATGACAGAACAAAACATGCCAGGCACATTTGATGTAATCATTATCGGTGGCGGGCCGGGCGGTTATGTGGCCGCGATACGTGCAGCCCAACTGGGCCTTAAGACGGCCTGTATCGATATGTTTACGGGCAAGGACGGCAAACCGGCGCCCGGCGGCACGTGTTTGAACGTGGGATGTATCCCCTCAAAGGCCTTGCTCGATTCAAGCAAGTATTTTCACCATGTGGGCCACGAATTTGCCGACCACGGCATCAGCGTGAAGAGTCTCACCGTAGACATACCGAAAATGATTGCGCGCAAAGATGGCATAGTCAAAAAACTCACCGGTGGTGTAACGCAGCTGTTCAAAGGCAACAGGGTTGAGTTTTTCCATGGCAGGGGCCGCTTGCTGGCGGGCAAGCAGGTGGAGTTCACCCCGGCTGACGGCACGCCGGCAATTTCATTGCAAGCCGGGAGCGTAATCCTTGCCAGCGGTTCTGTGCCCATCGCGATTCCCAACGTGACGTTTGACGGCGAGTTCATTGTTGACAATGCGGGTGCACTGGACTTCACATCAGTGCCCAGGCGGCTGGGCGTAATCGGCGCCGGCGTAATCGGTCTCGAATTGGGTTCGGTGTGGAGCCGCTTGGGTGCCGAAGTGGTGTTGCTGGAAGCACTCGAGGGCTTCTTGCCAACGGCCGACATAACCATCAGCCAGCACGCTGCGCGCGAATTTGCGAAGCAAGGCCTCAAGTTCCATTTCGGCACACTGGTAAAAGGCGCCAACGTGGTCAAAAAGGAAGTGCTGGTTACCCTGGAAGATAAGCAAGGAGAAAGCCAGCTGACCTTTGATAAGTTGCTGGTGGCGGTAGGCCGCAAGCCCTATACCGATGGCCTGTTGAGCCCTGATTCGGGCGTCAGGCTAACGGATCGCGGGCAGATCGAAGTAGACGGGCAGTCGCGCACCAGTGTCCCGGGCGTTTGGGCAGTTGGCGATTGCGTGCGTGGCCCGATGCTGGCCCACAAAGCTTCTGAGGAAGGCATTGCCGTCGTTGAACAGATTGCCGGAAAACCCGCGCACATCTGCTTCGATACCGTGCCCTGGGTCATTTACACCGAGCCTGAGATTGCCTGGGTCGGAAAGACCGAACAGGAACTGAAAAAAGCCGGCGTCAATTATCGCAGTGGCTCGTTTCCCTTTGCCGCCAACGGACGCGCACTTGCCAGCGGCAACAGCGCCGGCCTGGTTAAAATGCTGGCTGATGCGGAAACCGACGAAATTCTCGGTGTTCACATCGTCGGAGCCAGCGCGTCCGAGTTGATAGCCGAGTGCGTTGTTGCGATGGAGTTTCACGGCTCCAGCGAAGACCTGGCGCGCATCGTGCACGCCCACCCTACCCTGTCCGAGGCGGTGCATGAAGCCGCACTGCACGTCGACGGACGCGCCATCCACCGCGGCAATTGATGCACCGTGCCCTCCATGACTCATTTACCTGAAACCTTTCGCGCCTTTCGCATTCACAACGACGATGCGGGCTACCGCTCGGGTATTGAGCAGATAGGGCCGGGTGATCTTGGCGAAGGCGATATTTGCGTCCGCGTTGAATACTCCAGCGCCAACTACAAGGACGCACTCGCAGGCACGGGAAAAGGCAAAATCCTGCAAAAGTTTCCACTCAGCGGCGGCATAGATATGGCCGGAACCGTGGTGACTTCCGGTAGTGAACGCTTTGTGCCCGGAAGCTCAGTCATTGTCACGGGCTGCGGCTTGTCTGAAAGCAGGAATGGTGGTTACAGTGAATACCTGCGGGTGGACAGTTCTTCAGTAGTTCCACTACCGCAGGGGCTGAGCACGCGTGAAGCAATGATTTTGGGAACAGCCGGGTTTACCGCGGCCTTGAGCCTGTACCGCATGGAGACCAATGGGCAGACGCCCGCCTCCGGTCCGATCGTGGTCACCGGTGCCAGCGGCGGCGTGGGCAGCATTGCCATCAACCTGCTTAGCCATGCAGGCTACGAGGTACACGCCATTTCCGGCAAGATTGAAGAATTTGACTGGCTGGAGAGCCTGGGTGCCCGCCAGTGCATCTCCCGTCACGATCTGCACTGGGGACAAAACCCGCTGGAAAAAGCAATCTGGGCCGGTTGCATCGACAACGTCGGTGGCGACATGCTGGCCGGAATCAGCCGGGTCATTCAGCTGTGGGGAAACATAGCCTGTTGCGGCATGACCGGCGGGTACGGGCTGCACACCACGGTATTTCCCATGATTCTTCGTGGGGTCAGCCTGCTGGGCATTAGTTCAAACAACTGCCCCTACGAAACGCGCAAGACCTTGTGGGACCGGTTGGCCAACGAATGGAAACCGCCCATGCTGAACCAGATCCTGTGCAGAGAAGTGGGTCTGGAAGGTCTTATGCCAGCATTCAACGCCATGCTTGCCGGGTCAAGCCGCGGCAGAACACTGGTGAAAATTGCAGCTTAGTACCGGAATCTTTCCAATAATCATTGTTTTGCCGCATAATGCCGCCTCGGGGCTAACTCGGGGTTTAGTAAGCCCCATCCAAGGTGCAGGCGCATGCAACACTTGCTGGCAAAAGTACTAATAGTCGATGACTCACCCACGCAGCTCCATAGCCTGCGCAAAATCGTTGAGCAGGGCGGGTACGAGGCCATTGTAGCCGACTGCGGCGAACGTGCCCTGGAGGTTGCCTCGGATCAACAGCCCAAGGTCATCCTGATGGACATCGTCATGCCCGGCATGAACGGCTACCAGGCTACGCGCCATCTTGGGCGCAATGCCGGCACGGCTAACATTCCGGTTATTTTTGTCAGCACCCGGTCGGATGAAGCCGACAAGCTATGGGGCATGAGGCAAGGAGCGCACGATTACGTGACCAAGCCCGTCAATCCCCAGGTTTTGCTGTCCGCAATTTCTGCAGCCATGGCCGCCTGAAAACCAGCTCACAAAGAATTTCAAGGAAAACACAACGCCAAGGGCAAAATAACCCCGGCCAGGAACCAACGCGCCGGGATCCTGTTTTTGTAATGAGCAAGCCCTTGCAATAGCCAGCTGCAGCCACTATTTCTTTACAGAACCTGGGCGAAGGCCCGCGCTTTATCAAAAAACAAACAGGAGAGTTTTAATGACCATCAAAGTTGGTGACAAGATTCCCACAGTAACTTTTACCGTGATGACTGAATCCGGGCCCAAACCCCTGACCACTGCAGAATTTTTCGGCGGTAAAAAAGTGGTACTGTTTTCGGTGCCGGGCGCATTCACTCCTACCTGCTCTGCCAAGCACCTTCCTGGCTACGTTGATCACATAGAACAATTGTTCAGCAAGGGAGTGGACACAGTGGGCTGCGTGTCAGTGAATGATGTCTTCGTCATGAATGCCTGGGGCAAGAGCGCAAGTGCGGCAGACATCACCATGCTGGCAGATGGAAATGGCGTGTTTGCAAAAGCCGTCGGGCTGGAACTGGATGCGTCCGCTTACGGCATGGGGCATCGATCACAGCGATTTGCGTTGATTGCTGATGATGGCGTGGTCACCCAGCTGTTTGTTGAAGCTCCGGGCGAATTCAAAGTGAGCAGCGCCGAACACGTTTTGGCAGCGCTGTAGTTTTTAAAGAGGGGCCCGCATGCATCCCTATCCACATGTGTATAAAGCCAATGCCACGGCTGGAATGGCAGATTCCATAGAACTGGCCAGCGCGGGCTTGCAGCCCATTCGTTAGATGCCGCCCATCGAATTCGACGGACCGGGTGACCATTGGTCACCCGAGTCCTTACTCGTAGCCGCGGTTTCCGATTGCCTGATTCTGACTTTCCGCGCCATCGCCCGTGCGTCGGGGATGCACTGGCTCAAGCCGGAGTGCGAAACGGAAGGGGTACTCAACCGGGTTGAAGGCGTCACCCGTTTCACCCATTTCAACATGCGGGCGAAACTGACTGCCCCGGCGGGGACTGATGAGCACAAAGCCATGCGCATGCTGGAGAAATCTAAAGCAGTGTGCCCAGTCAGCAACTCCCTTAACGGGGAAAAGCACCTGCACGCCAGCGTAGCAATAGCTCCCTAGGAAAAAATCCAAAGACCGGGTCAGGCCCCGGCGTGCTACTCCTTGCGATATCTGATTCAGCCGGCTTCGCCGTCTTCTGCCTCTGCTTCAATCGCCATTTCGGCTGCGATTTCAGTGGTTGATTCGGCCTTGTCTCCCGTTTCGATTCTTGCAAGGCCTACCAGCTTCTCGCCTTCCCGCAAGCGGATAAGAGTGACGCCCTGCGTGTTCCGGCCCAGCGTAGAAATTTCGCTGGCGCACGTTCGCACCAGCGTGCCACCATCTGAGATCAACATCACGTCATCGTCGTCGTCAACCTGCTTGGCTCCTACCAGCACGCCATTTCGGTCAGATGTACTGATGCCGATAAGGCCTTGCCCGCCGCGGCCCTGCCGGGGATAGTCATCAGCCCTGGTGCGTTTTCCAAAACCGTTTTCCGTGATCGTAAGGATATCACCGCCGCCAACCACCAGCATCGACACGACTTTCTGGTCTGGCTTCAGACGGATTCCAATTACGCCACGCGTCACTCTTCCCATGGAACGTACTTCGCTGTCAGCAAAGCGTATGCATTTCCCGGAGCTGGAAAACAGCATGATGTCCTGCTCGCCGTTGGTCAGAAACGCGTTGACCAGTTCGTCGTCCGGCGCCAGTTCAATGGCGCGGATACCGTTGGCGCGCGGACGCGAATATTCCGAAAGCGGGGTCTTTTTTACTATCCCCTTGCGGGTCGCAAAGAAAACAAAGAGGTTATCCGGAAACTCGCGCACCGGCAGTACGGCATTAACCCGTTCATCCTTTTCCAGCGGCAACAAATTGACAATGGGCTTGCCCCTGCTTGCATGGCTGGCCGCCGGTAGCTGATAGACCTTCAGCCAGTGGACCTTACCGCTACTGGTAAAGCACAGCAGCGTATCGTGGGTGTTGGCGATAAAGAGCTTGTCGATGAAATCCTCATCCTTGACCTTGGTGGCTGATTTACCGGTGCCACCCCGGTGTTGCACCTGGTAGCGATCAGGCGATTGTGACTTCGCATACCCCCCGTGAGACAGGGTGACGACAACATCTTCCTCGGTGATCAGGTCTTCAAGGCTCAAGTGCAGCCGGGTATGTAGAATCTCGGTGCGGCGTGCATCGCCAAATTGCTTCTGCACGGCGAGCAGCTCTTCACGGATCACCTGCATCAGGCGCGCCGGCTGGGAGAGAATTTCCAGCAGGTCCTTGACGCTTTGCAGTATTTCCGTGTACTCGTTGTTCAGCTTTTCCTGTTCCAGCCCGGTGAGACGTTGCAGGCGCATGTTGAGGATTTCCTGCGCTTGTATGGGCGAAAGCTGGTAGCCAGCTTCCTGCAAGCCATACTGCGCCTCCAGATCCTCGGGGCGTGACATTTTTGACCCGCCCTGGCCCAGCAAGGCCTCTACGACGCCGGCATTCCAGAGCCGAGCCACCAGCGCTTCCCGCGCATCTGACGGCGTTGCCGATTTCTTGATCAGGTCGATGACTTCATCGAGGTTGGCCAGCGCAACCGTAAGGCCTTCCAGCACATGAGCACGTTCCCGCGCCTTGCGCAGGTCATAAAGGCAACGACGCGTTACCACTTCCCGCCGGTGGCTGATAAAAGCGTCCAGGATCTCACGCAGGTTGAGCAACCGTGGCTGACCATTGACCAAAGCCACCATGTTGATGCCAAAAACACTATGCATCACGGTGTGTTTGTAGAGGTTGTTCAGGATCACTTCAGGCACTTCGCCCCGGCGAAGTTCGATGACTACGCGCATGCCATCCTTGTCCGACTCATCGCGTAATTCCGTGATGCCGTCGAGCTTCTTCTCCTTTACCAGTTCCGCGATTTTTTCCAGTAAGCGCGCCTTGTTCACCTGGTAAGGCAATTCATGAATAATCAGTGCCTGCTTGCCGTTGGACTCGTTGGTTTCAATTCCAGTGCGGGCGCGCATGTAGATGCGGCCCCGTCCGGTGTGGTATGCCTCGCGGATTCCCTGCGAGCCGTTAATGATGCCGGCAGTGGGAAAGTCCGGGCCTGGCAAGTGGCGCATCAGGTCATTGATACTGGAATCAGGAGCATCCATCAGCATGAGCACTGCATTGATGACTTCGTTCAGGTTGTGCGGCGGTATGTTGGTTGCCATGCCCACGGCTATTCCAGCCGAACCATTGACCAGCAGGATGGGCACACGGGTCGGCAATACCCTCGGTTCCAGTTCCGATTCATCGTAGTTGGCGCTGAAATCGACGGTTTCCTTGTCGAGGTCAGAAAGCATCTCGTGGGCCAGCACGGACATGCGAACTTCGGTGTAACGCATGGCCGCCGCCGCATCACCATCAACCGAGCCAAAGTTGCCCTGCCCGTCCACCAACATGTAGCGCATGGAAAAAGGCTGGGCCATGCGCACTATGGTGTCGTATACGGCGGTATCACCGTGCGGGTGATACTTACCGATCACATCGCCCACGACGCGTGCGGATTTTTTATAGGGCTTGTTCCAGTCGTTGCCCAGCACAGACATCGCAAACAGGACGCGGCGGTGCACAGGTTTCAAGCCGTCGCGAACATCCGGCAAGGCACGCCCGACAATGACGCTCATGGCATAGTCCAGGTAGGACTTCTGCATTTCGTCTTCGAGGTTTACCTGCAGCACTTCTGTGGCGAGTTCAGCCATTGTTTAAATCATCTCAGGAATACAACAAACGTTGTTGTTTTAAAAGAACTTTTTACCATTAATTTCGTGGGAAAAAAACGGCCTGTCCAGCGCCGGGAATACAGGTGAAAGTGTACCACAGTAATGCCCCTGAAAGGGTGCCCGTTTGGCTGTGGAACAAGCGCGCAAAACGCCTGGAAACTACCTGGCCGGGGACCATCCGGAGAGCCGGAACTCCAGCCTGCAATCGATCCGGCGCTAGCCGTTTCAGACGATGGCCAGTATCATGCAGGGCTTCTGGATATTTCTTCATGAGGAAACTTTACTATGCACCCGCTCTTTCGCTTCCCCAGCGCACTTATTGCAGCACTTTTTGCGACATTTCTTGCCTGCTCCACGGTGTCCGCCGGAGAAGTTGCGCCCGCGGGAAACCCGCTGGCAATCCTTCACACCACCATGGGTGACATCCAACTGGAGTTGTTTGCGGACAAGGCCCCGATCTCGACCGGGAACTTCATCAATTACGCCAACAGCGGTTTTTATAACGGCACCATTTTTCATCGCGTAATCGGCAACTTCATGATCCAGGGCGGTGGTTTCACCGCTGACATGAAACAGAAACCCGCCGCCCCGCCCATCACCAATGAAGCGGATAACGGCCTGTCAAATACTCGCGGCACCGTTGCCATGGCCCGCACCAACGACCCGCAATCGGCGACGGCTCAATTTTTCATCAACGTGCAGGACAACACCAACCTCGACTACAAGAACAACAGCGGGGCGGCTGGATGGGGCTACGCTGTTTTTGGAAAAGTAACCGGGGGGATGGACGTGGTAGATCAGATCCGGGTTGTTGAAACCAAATCCGTGTCATCCTTTTCGGATGTTCCGGTGGTGCCGGTTGTCATTGAAAGCGTCGAGATCATCAAGCCCGCGCAGGATTGACACCTTTA